>CAYPKB010000066.1:6709-7253 GCA_964411185.1 uncultured bacterium | reverse complement strand
GCTTTGCCTCTTTTAGAGGGGAGGTGGGATTATAAACTTTTTGTTTAGCATAGAGGCGAAGAAGGAATCTTTCTGTGTTTTCTGCTAATTCTTGCTCATTGGAAGCAAAATCCGATTTCAAAGCAAAAGTCATAACTTTGTTTGAAAGTTTTTCAGGAAGGGAAGTCAGGTCTCCTTTCTCTTGTAAAAACAACCGCTCTATGCGGGTTTTATCTAACCGACTATAGATTTTTTTTCGTATCGCTCTAGATCTTTCTATAGCTTGTCTAAAGAGATAATCAATTTTCTCAAAATGGGAAAATTCCCCATTTTCCATATTTTCAGCTAATTGCCTTCTACCGTATGGGGTAAGGTAAGTCTCCTCCTCCACTTCCTCTTCCAGCAGGTAGATGCTGTTTGGATCAAACCGTTTACAATAGGTTGTAAGGCACCTTGCAGCTACGGGTGAATCCATCTCATCTACAAGGGCATGTTGAGAGAAGAATTGGTTCATGATACCGGGGATATGTTTATACTGAATGAGAGTAATTTTTTGGTACCATGT
>CAYPKB010000066.1:507-6699 GCA_964411185.1 uncultured bacterium | reverse complement strand
TTTGATAGATCGAAATACTTTTGATACAAAGTTGTTTATATACATTACTGAATGGGCAACAAAGTATTGGCAGGAATAGAATGTTTTTAAATTACAGGGAAGGTTTTTTGCATCTTCATATTGGAGGGGGATTCCCTGGTAGGTAATGGGTAGCTCTATCATATTATATTTTGTCCTTTTTCTTTGAGCTCATAGATAGTAGAGGAGTGGGGCAAAATGCGACATTTTTTTATCATGAGCTACTTTTGTGTGATGGCTTTTTCTAGGCTCTCTTCCTGAATCATCTCTTTTATAATAGTTTTTGCCTCATCCATCAAAAGATCTCCCTCTCCGTAAATATCAGCTGGCAGATTCAAGTCATTCATATTTGCATAAGAGTTTTCGGCTACATAGGTAGTGATTTTCTCTTGTATCTTTTGGTATTTTTGGAACCTTTCGCTTTGCTCTCTTCGCATCTGGCTATTTTCCTTAAGCTTGGGTATGACTTGACTCCAAAAAGTGTTTTTACTCTGTTTATGGATGTCAAAACTCTGCCAATGTTTTTGGAATGGCTTGACCATTATATCCTTCATGGAATCATCAAATGTTTCTGGAAGTTTTTTAGGAGAGAGGCAGTATGGTAAATGTTCTTCTCCTATTGGAAAAGGTGCATAGTGAGAAGGAAAAGGGATATCTGAGGCTACCCCTACTTTTTGGGGTGTTTCACCTGATACCGTGTGATATCTAGAACGAGTTATTTTGTAGGCACTACTCTCCTCTTTGATGCTGGGGAATTGTGACGTTCCTTTCCCGAAGCTTCTATTATCTCCCATGACAACGGCAACTCCGTAATCTTGGCAAATTTTAGCCAATGCTTCTGAACCGGAAGCAGAAGATTTAGAGATAAGGATAAGAAGGGGAAAAGTATAGGTCGCTTTTTCCTTATGGGTACGAAAAGTGCATGAACCAAGAGATTGGGTATAGCCCGGTTGTTGTGATAAGATACCTGAAGAGATAAAATGAGAAGCAATTTCTGTTGCAACAAGGGCATTGCCTCCTAGATTTTCACGTAGATCAATAATCAATCCTCGTATTTCTCCCTTTTTTTTCATTGCTTCTATGGCATCTTTAAAATCTTGGCTTGCAGAGATCTTCCCATCTTTATAGAAAGAGTCAAAAGTGATCTGACCTATGATTCCATCGCCGAATGATTCATGGCTACTTTTTAGCCTCTTTGTTCTACTTTCTACAACCTCTTTGGATAGTGTTACCTCTTTTATCTCTTTATTCTCATTTTCGACTCTGAGAGTGACTGATTGATGGGTATCTAACTGCAATAGAGTCCTGCCTTCTTTCCTAGATAGACCTTCAGTGGGTGAACCATTAATCTGTAATACTCGGTCCCCTTTCGCTATTTTTGCTTTGGAAGCAGGGGAGTTTTCTTCGATATTTCCTATGTATAATCCTTCCGGCCCATCACAAAGAGTAAATCCATACATTTCTCTTTTCATACTCATAAGCTGGTTGAAACTCTTAGCTCCTTCGGGAGTAAAAAAAGAGGAATGAGGGTCTAGGCTCTTTGCAAAAGCCCTCATGATACGATAAACTTGGTGACTTCTTTTTTCAGCTGGAGTAAGAGCTCTAGCTTTGCTAAGAGGGTTTGTGAGATGGTCAAAACCTAACAAGAGAGACTCTTTATCTCTAAATATCCTTTTCTTCAAGGCAAAAAGCTTGGCTATTTCTATATCCTTACTCTTGGGATCTTTGATCTGATGAGCAAGATAGAATAGGGCTAGAATACGTTTGATTCTATTTTCTAGTTCTTTTTGGTTGCGTGGAAAAGAAGCTGAATCAGAATAGAGCAGGATCTTATCGGCAAGCTTTTGAGGAACACCTTCTAATTGTGATTTTTCTTGAGAAAGGAGCGATTCGCACTCTTTTGGATCCATGGTGGCAAAGAGCTTGCTTCGAATCTTTTGTGCTCTTTTGATAGAGTTCATTAGGCATTTATCTAAAGCATCAAAATAGGCAAAATTCCCCTTTTTCATCTCTTCTGCCAACTTCTCTGCTTGCGGGTAACCCTTTCCTTCGAAATCGACAAAGTGGTTCACCTCTTTGTCTAAAAGGTAGGTATGCAATGGATCAAATTGTTCGAAATAATTTTTTACCATTCTTCGAACGATATGGGGGAGTATCTCTTTTTTTTCAACATGTTGAGAAAACATATCATCCATAAGGATAGGAATCTCTGCATGCGTTTTCAGCTTCCATGCCAAAAACCAGGATTCAGGAATGATATAATGTAAAAGAGTCAAAAAGAAATTTTTAATAGCAGCAAAAGCTTTGGAGAGAAAGGCAAGATGTGTCAGCTCGTTTCCTTTTTTTTCTTCATTAAATACTTCTTGCCATTCAGCAGGTAAAGCATTTATGGCTTCCCCTGTAACGGGAATTCCAGATAAAGTAATCATATCTTTTTAATAGAGATTTGTAAATTCAGTATAAATTATAAAACAGAAAGGGGTTAATATAAACTATATTATTATTTGTTGGTAATTTAATTTTTTATTGAATAGAAAATTAAATTAATTGTTTAAAAAATGTTGGTAGACAAAAGATCCTATAATTCCCAATGAGCCAGATACCATAAGTATAGGAGGTAAGTAAGAGAAATCTTCTTGTAGAAGGTGAAGGGTAAATCCTACCACAATAGATCCTGAAAAAAGATGAGTAACTAGATTTGTAATTTTTTCCACTTTCCTGTCTATATGATCACGTATATGCTCACATTCTTGTCTCATTGGAGATTGGAGTGGAAAAGGGGAGATCATAATCTTTTACCCTTGACTCTGCTCTTGATTCTCTCTAAGAGCCCGATTAGCAGCTCTTGCTGCATTGTGGTCTTCAATAGTATGAAATCGGATTTCAGCAGTCGTTCCGAAAAAATTTCTTCTTGTTATAGAATCTCCTCTTCGTAATCTGGCAAAAGCAGCCCTTAATCCTCTACGACCTCTCAAATTTTCTCCTCCTACAGAAAAAGTTCTTTCGCTGTTTTCATTCGGAGTATTTCTTGGTTCCGGAGTTACTTCTCTCTCATTAACATTGGTTCTCGGTGTCGGAGCTGTCTCTGTTGGAATTTCCGGCTCTATTCGAGTACGCAAATAGGGAGATTCTGAGGAAAAATTGATAGGTCTGGTCATGGAAATTCCTTTTTTTGGTCAAATATTCTAAAGAATAGAGGTATTAGAGAGATAGAGAATTTCTTCCGACCTAGACTTTTTTTTGTGAATTGCCTATGGAAAAGATAGGTTTCATGGGAAAAATTTCATTATACAAGCAGGTAAGTGTTGCAATAGGACTGGGAATTTTTATAGGGATTCTAATAGGTCCTCTTACCACTTTTTTCAAGCCAATAGCAGATATTTATACCGGTCTTGTGCAGATGGCATTTTTACCACTTCTGGGATTTTCTATTATTTATGGTTTTGGATCATTAGATAGAAAGAGAGCATGGACCATCTTGAAAAAGTTTCTTCTTTTTTTCTTTTTGTTATGGGGGATGGTTTTTTTAGCTACCTATTGCATAAATGTTTTAGTTCCCGAGCCACAAGAGACTATTGTCAATCATGAGGTAGACCCTGCTCTTTTCGGAGAAAAATTTCTCTCTTATATCCTCCCGCAAAATCCATTTTACGATTTTCGTAATAATGTAGTCCCGGCTGTAACTTTTTTTGGGCTAGTTTTGGGGATGGCAATTATGGCATTACCCCAAAAAGAGCCGCTCATGCATGTTCTGGATAGTAGCTGTTATGCCTTAGAAAAAATTTTGTTTTGGCTCGCTAGAGTTTCTCCTATCGGAATTTTTGCCATTATTGCCTATGAGGCTGGAACACTTGATTTTCATGAATTATGGAAAATGCGGTTTCTTCTTTTCTCCGCAGTGGGACTGGTTCTTTTTTTCTTCTTTCTTTTTTTTCCCCTTCTTTTATGCACTATTACCCCACTTAGTTATCGATCAGTTCTAAAGGAATTTTCCAGAGTTGGCCTTATCTCTTTTGCTGTAGGATCATCTGGTATAGCCTTACCTTTTATTGTACGAGCTCTTAGGAAGTTTGCGAAAAAAAATAAGGTAGTAGAAGGGCAGTATCCTTTGATGGCTAGAGCCACCATTCCTACAGGATTTGGATTTGGCCAAATTGGGAATGCCTTTGCCATGGTTTTCCTTCTTTTTTTTGCATTCTATTTTCGTAACCCGCTTTTGGTGGAAGATCGGATATTTTTATATCTAGCTATGGTTCCATTTTCTTTAGGTAGCTCTACCATTTCAAAAGAGGCCATTTTTTACCTTTTTGAAAAGTTGGGGTTTATAGACCAGGCTAATATTATTTATAGTGAACTCATTCCGGTCATCCAGCACTTTCAAGTGCTTCTCTCTGTGATAGCTGTATTGAGCTTTTCCTACCTGGTAGTCTCCTTTTATTTTCAATTACAGAAAAAAAGAATCTTATATTTCCTCGGTAAACTTGCTTTTTCTTTTGGATGCATCATCATCTTTTTCTTTCTCATCAGAGGAGAGATCAAAATGCATGATTATTATAAAAATCTTTTTGTGAGATTACGTATCCAAGATGTAGTAGAAGATCCTGTTCGCTCTGTTGTCATTAAGCCAAGAGAGGATTGGTATGCATTCAAAGGAGAGAATCAGACAAAAAAAGGGATAAGACCTCTGCAGAAAGTTTTAGAGTCAGGAGTTCTCAGAGTAGGCTATGATCCTAGAATGATTCCTTTTTGCTATTGGAACCACAAAGAAGAGTTAGTTGGCTATGATGTAGCTTTTGCCTATCAACTGGCAAGAGATCTTGATTGTCTGTTAGAATTCCGTCCCGTTGTTCTCGAAGATTTAGATCTTCAATTAGACCTTGGCTATTACGATATCGCCATGAGCGGACTTATCATGGATGAAAATAGGCTCCCTTTCATGCTTTTTTCAGATCCATATGAAGAGCAGAACAATGTCTTGATTGTTCCCTATCAAAAAAGAGCAGAGTATTCCAATTTGAAAAAGGTACAAGAAAACAGCTCTTTAACTATAGGGGTGATTGGAGAGTACTATGAAATTTCGAAGAGACATTTTCCTAAGAGTAAAATTGTACGCATTCACCATCTGGAAGAGATCAATAAGATCGATGTAGATGTTGTTATGGCTCCCTATTATGAGGGATTCATATGGTCTCTTCAACATCCAAACTATGTTGTCATTGACTACGATGATCTTATAGGCAAACAGTACTTTGCCTATCCCATCTATATTGACGCCTTTTCTTGGAAGTCCTTTGTAAACAACTGGCTCCATCTCAAAGAACAATCAGGCTTCACAAAGAGACAAAGAAACTATTGGATGGAAGGGAAAAAACCCAAATCTCCGGAAGAAAGATGGAGCCTGCTAAGAGATATCCTCCACTGGATTGAATAGAGTTATGCACGAAGATCATAAAAAACATATCAGTCTTGCTCTGAAAGTCTTTCTCTCCATTGTACTTGGGATAGGAATGGGTCTTTTACTAGGTCCTTCCGCTTCTTTTCTAAAGCCCATTGGTGATGGATATGTGATGCTCATGGAGATAGCTGTTATTCCCTACATAGCCTCTTCACTCATTCATGGTGTGGGTTCTTTAGGGAGAAAAGAGGCTGGTAAAATTTTGAAGAGATGCGGTCTTTTTTTATTGATCTTATGGGCTATTGCTTTTGTCTTTATTTATGCCGTGGCGCTTTTGATGCCTAACCCTCCAGTTACCATTTATCATGCCGAGGCGCAAACCCGCATTCTATCGGAAAATTTTTTCACCTATCTTATTCCGAAAAATCCTTTCTATGATCTCACTAACAACATTGTTCCTGCCATTGCCATATTTGGTTTAGCCATAGGTATCAGTCTGATTTTTATACCCCAAAAAAATGAGCTCCTTGCTTTGATGGAAAGAGTTGATCATGCCATGGAGAGGCTACTTTTGAATCTGGCCAAACTTGCTCCATTGAGTATCATTGCGCATCTCTCTTATGCCTTTGGAACCATTGAATTTAGAAAGCTTCTTACTTTGGAATTATATGTTCTTAGTTACGTCCTGATTGCTCTATTCATTGTTTTTATTACACTGCCTATCTTGTTGAAGCATTCTCTGCATGTACCTTATAGCAAAATCTTTCATGAAGGAAAAA
>CAYPKB010000066.1:0-497 GCA_964411185.1 uncultured bacterium | reverse complement strand
GCCCTTGTTGCCTTTGCCACAGGTGCACCTAGCGTAGTGTTACCCTTCATCCACTCTGCTATAGTAAAACTTACATCGGATAGAGATCTTCCTAAAGAAGAGACCCACTCGACTATCCAAACTGTTATTCCGATTGGTTATACCTTTGCCCAAATCGGCAATAGCATGGTCTTATTTTTCCTGCTTTTCTTATCTTTTTTTTATAGGCAGCCTTTTCTTTTTTCAGAAAAAGCCTTTATTTCCTTTATTACCATTCCTCTATCCATAGGAGCAGCACCGATTCCTTCCAATGCTATGAATTTTCTGATTGAAAACTTGAAATTTCCTAAAGAAGCTATAGATCTTTTTAATGAAGCGACTGCGATTACAGATCATTTTCAGGTATTGTGCAGCGTAGTGAGTATTCTGGTGTTTTCTCTTTTAGCTCTTTTTTCTTATTACGGAATTTTGCGTTGGAATAGGAAAAAGCTATTTACAGAACTGACATTGACCTTTGG
>CAYPKB010000065.1:4986-7302 GCA_964411185.1 uncultured bacterium | reverse complement strand
AAGGTTCCCAATCCACAATTCGAAGGTCAGACTAAGCAACGCCTTGGTAATAGCGAAGTAGCTTCCATTGTCCAACAAATTGTAGGAGAGCAGCTTCTGATCGCCTTAGAAGAGAATCCTCAAATAGCGAAAACAATCGCTGAGAAGGCTATCATTGCAGCTCAAGCTCGAGAGGCTGCTAAAAGAGCGAGAGAATTAACTAGAAAAACAGCCTTAGACAAAGCTCGTCTTCCGGGAAAACTGACCGATTGTCAGGATAAAAACCCTGAGAATTGCGAATTGTATATTGTAGAGGGAGACTCTGCCGGTGGTTCAGCCAAAATGGGCAGAGATAGAAAATTTCAAGCCATTCTTCCTATTCGAGGAAAAATCCTAAACGTAGAAAAAGCAAGATTGCAAAAAATTCTACAAAATACAGAAGTAGGAGCAATGATTTCCGCTTTGGGATGTGGAATTGGAAAAGAAAACTTCCATATTGAAAAATTACGGTATCATAAAGTTATTATCATGACGGATGCTGACGTCGACGGCTCTCACATTAGAACCTTGTTGCTCACTTTCTTCTATAGACATATGCCAGCTCTTATCGAAAATAATTACATATATATCGCTCGTCCTCCTTTATACAAAGTCACAAGGAAAAAAGTGAGTAAGTATATCCATTCTGAAAAAGAGATGGATGAGTATCTACTTGAGCTCGGCTCTTCTGATTTAAGAATACGACGACCTAATACAGAAAACTCTTTAGATAGCAATGAGATGAAAATTCTTCTGCACACTATATTACTTATAGAGCAGTTCATTCTATCCTTAGAAAAAAAAGGAATCACCTATAGAGATTTTCTCAAGCTAAGAAATGAAGAAGGAGAATTACCGAGATTCAAGGTAACCATTGGAGAAGAGGAACATTTTCTCTACAAAGAAGAAGAGCTGATCGAAAGAAAACGTGAATATGAAGAATTCCAACGAGAAAAACACGAAGAAAAATTATCTTCTATTCCCCCAGAGGAACGAGAAGAGGAAATGAAACAATTCCGCCCCAAAAACCTTCCTTTCATAGAGATCTATTCTAAAGAAGAATATGAAAAACTAGAAGAAGCTCTACAGCATTTCAACTTATCTTTGGATAGATATAACGTAGCTGATGGAGATCTTTTTGAAATTCTTGAAGAGGGTGGTATCAATATTCCTTGCACTACATTGAAAGATATAGTCAATGCCCTGCGTAGTAATGGTAGAAAAGGAATCGAAATCCAAAGATATAAAGGTCTTGGAGAGATGAATGCAGATCAACTTTGGGAGACTACAATGGATCCAGATAAAAGAACCTTAGTTCAAGTTACCATCCCAGATGCGATCGCAGCAGATCATATGTTTTCTATGTTAATGGGAGAAGAGGTAGCTCCTCGAAGAGCTTTCATTGAATCTCATGCCCTTTCAGTTAAAAATCTAGATATCTAGGAGTAGTATGGACGAGAAGATGCAACCATCAGTTTTACCGAGAACTGTCGAAGAAGAGATGAAGGAGAGCTATCTCCGTTATTCCATGTCAGTGATCATCTCCAGAGCTCTCCCAGACGTAAGAGATGGTTTGAAACCATCTCAAAGACGTATTTTATATGCAATGCGTCAATTGAATTTATCTCCTGGGGCAAAACATAGAAAGTGCGCCAAAATTTCAGGAGATACTTCCGGAGATTTTCACCCACATGGTGAGACTGTCATTTATCCAACCCTAGTAAGATTGGCCCAAGATTGGGTGATGAGATATACCCTGATTGATGGACAAGGAAACTTCGGTTCGATTGATGGCGATCCACCTGCTGCCATGCGTTATACTGAAGCAAGGCTCACTCATGCAGCTATGGCCTTAATGGAAGACCTGGATAAAGATACAGTCGATTTTACTCCTAACTATGATGAGACAAAAAATGAACCGGTTGTCTTTCCTTCCAAGTTTCCTAATCTTTTGTGTAATGGTTCTTCAGGTATTGCTGTGGGTATGGCAACGAACATACCTCCTCACAATTTGAACGAATTGATTCAGGCAACCAATTTAATCATAGACAATCTAGAAACAACGATTGAAGAGATTATAGAGGTAATGCCGGGACCTGATTTTCCTACCGGTGGAGTCATTTGTGGATACCGAGGCATCCGAGAGGCTTACCATTCAGCAAGAGGAAAACTGATTGTAAGAGGTTCTCTTCATGTAGAAGAAATGGATGGTAATAAACAGGCCATTATCATTACTGAAATTCCTTATAATGTGAATAAATCGAATTTACTATGTAATCCGATAGACCTTCGGTCAGT
>CAYPKB010000065.1:0-4976 GCA_964411185.1 uncultured bacterium | reverse complement strand
TGCCAATCTAATCAACAGCAAGACTGTAGATTCTATAGCAGATATCAGAGATGAGTCGGATAAAGAGGGTTTGAGAATACATGTCGAATTGAAACGTAACGAGATTCCTGAAGTTACTATCAATCAATTATATAAATTTTCTGATCTGCAAGTTACTTTTGGCTGCAATATGCTAGCCTTAGACCGAGGTTTGCCGAAAGAACTGAATATCAAACAATTGATCTCTTGCTGGATTGAACATAGAGTAGAAGTCATCCGAAGACGCACTCGATATGAGCTTATGAAAGCACAAGCAAGAGCTCATGTCTTAGAAGGATATTTGAAGGCACTGGATCATCTGGACGAAATAATTCGTCTCATTAGAGCTGCTTCCAATAGAGACAATGCAAAAATGGAACTTATGGAACAATATTCCATGAGTGAAAGGCAAGCGAATGCTGTCTTAGAACTCCGTCTCTACCAATTAACCTCAATGGAAAGAGAAAAGGTAGAAAATGAGTACCAGGAGCTTCAGAAAAAAATAGAAGAATATAAAGCAATTCTTGCATCTGAATTGAAAGTCAAAAATATCATCAAAGAAGAACTTCAAGAGATTGCTAAAAGACATAAGTCTGAAAGAAAAACAAAAATCATTGCAGCAGAAGGTGAGTTCCAAATGGAAGACCTCATTGCTGATGAACAAATCATAGTTACCATTTCTAATGACGACTATATCAAAAGAATGCCCATCTCAGCTTTTCGTGAGCAACGAAGAGGAGGAATGGGTGTCATTGGAATGGAGATGAAAAAAGAGACGGATATGCTAAAAACCGTCTATGCATGTTCTACGCATGATTATCTATTGATTTTTACCACACATGGCCGATGTTACTGGTTGAAAGCTTGGCAAGTACCTGAAGCGGGAAGAAGGACTAAAGGTAAACCTTTAGTTAATCTACTGGAAGATATCCGTGAAGATGAAAAGATTGCAGCTATTCTAAAAGTACGCGATTTTGACCAAGGAGGAGCGATTCTTTTGGTTACTGAAAAGGGAATTGCTAAGAAAACGGAATTGAGCGCTTTTTCCAACCCTCGGAAAAAGGGAATTTATGCCATCACCATCGATGAAGATGACCTGTTGATGTCTGCTAGATATGTATCAGAGGGACAACAAATCATGATCTTTACGAAAAATGGAATGGCTGTACGATTTGATGAGTCTCTTGTCAGATCTATGGGCAGAATGGCCAGAGGGGTAAAAGGTGTAACTCTGAAAAATGTACATGATCGGGCTGTTGCTTGTGAGGTAGTAAGCGGAGGAGAAAGCATATTGATCGTCTGTGAAAATGGTTATGGTAAACGATCTAAAGTAGAAGATTTTAGACAAACCAATAGGGGCGGAGTTGGAGTCAGATCCATTATCACCAGTACCCGGAACGGGTTTGTGGTAGGAGCTTTATCTGTCACAGATAGAGATAGCGTTTTCCTTATGTCCAATACTGGACAGGCATTACGTATCCGAATGGAAGATGTTCGAGTAATGGGAAGATCTACGCAAGGAGTTAGATTGGCCAATCTTCATGCGGGTACTAAACTTGTAGCAGTGCAAAAAATTGAAGCAGAAGAAGAACCCGAAAAATGAGCAAACCTCTTTTTATTACCTTTGAGGGAGTAGAAGGAGCAGGTAAAACAACTCTGTTGCAATCTCTTCGTTCTACTCTGTCTGAACAGGGGTATCCTCTTTTGGTTACCAGAGAACCTGGAGGAACAGAACTAGGTGAAAAAATCCGCACTATACTTCTATCTGATAGTATAGAAGGCATCTCTGTCCGTTCTGAATTAGCTTTATTTTTAGCTAGTCGTGCTCAGCATGTAGAAAAAGTTATCGAACCTGCGTTAGCAGAAAAAAAAATCGTCTTATGTGACAGGTTCACTGACTCATCCGTTGCCTATCAAGGAGCGGCTAGAGGACTAGGTATGGAAGAAGTCTCTTCTATATGCGCATTTTTTTCCCATTATTTACGTCCTGACCTTACATTCTATTTGGACTTAGATCCAACTATCGGTTTTTCTAGAATCTCAGAGAAAAAAGATCGAATTGAATCGGAAGGGATTGCATTTCATCAAAAAATACGAAAAGCCTTCTTACAGATTGCTGAGCAAGACCCCGATAGATTCAGAATATTAGATGCCTCAAAAAGTCCAAATGATCTCTTCAACGATGCTTTTGCCTATATAAAAGAGATAATGCAAGAAAAGGGATTGGATAGCAAAATATAGAGTCTATGCATTCACTCTTAGACCAATTACGCAACGACCTATCCTTCCAAAGACTGGCACCTATTGTGTTACTGACCGGCAGTCAAGATTTAGAGGATGTAGCAAAAAATCTAGCTAGAGAACTTTTACACGGCTTGGACAATCATCCTGATTTTCATGAATATAGGCCTCAAGGAAAGGCTGACCTACATCCCATTGAATCGATACACCATTTTACGCAAGAGATGTACAAGCCTCCCTATCAATCTCGACACAAATTTTTTCTTTTTCATGAGGCTCATAAAATGTCTCCTTTTTCAGCTAATGCTCTTTTAAAGACCTTGGAAGAACCAGCATCTGATGCCTATGTTTTTCTTGTAGCACCTCATAAGTCACTGCTTTTGCCCACTATTGTCTCTAGAGCCTCGCTCTATCAATTCCAAAATAACCATAGACCACTAGCAGAGAATAAAACTGATCCTATCTACTCTCTCATAGTAGATATTGTAGAGAACTCTAAAGAGAAATATTGGCTCGATCTATTACCTGAAATTGATACACATGCCCAAGAGATTCCTTTAGAAGAAAAAAAAGTTATACTCTCATGGATGGTAGACAAGATCCAAAAAGGCTCTTCTTCGCTATACCTCCTAAGAAAAATGGAAGAGGGGGTCGAAAAAGCTATAAAACAGATAGAAAGAGGAGGTAAACTCTCTACAGCTATTGAGTACCTCTATTTGCTTTTGGATGCGTCTCTTACCGAGGTACCAAACCAGCCCAGTTTGGAACGTAAGGTGGCAAAATAATCATTTCTAGAAAGACTTACCAACCGAAAGATATGATTACTTTTGCTAATTTTTACACTATCTCCTACATGAAGAATGTGGTGATCAATTCCATCCGTTCGGACTTCAATCGGCTCATATTCTGAAAGATAGGTAATTTCTAATTCATGCTTTGCCGTAACCACAAAGGGTCTATTTGAAATGGTATGCGGGCAAATTGGGGTGATTACAAAAGCATCGAGTCCAGGGCTTAAGATGGGACCTCCCGCAGATAAAGAATAGGCGGTAGAACCATTTGGCGTGGCTACAATGATTCCGTCAGCTACAAAAGTATTCATATAGGTTCCATCTACATGAATGGATAATTTGATAAGACTATGATTTTTATGACGATGAAAAACAATGTCATTGACAGCTCTATATTTTTTCCCTTTATTTGTTTCAGCTTTTAAGACCAGACGGTTTTCTATAGTATAAGCTCCTTTTAGAAGATCCTCTAATCCTGGGATAAGTTCGGAAACAGGAAGGTCTGCCATAAACCCTAAATATCCCAAATTGATGCCAACTATGGGAGTTTGAAGATCCATATATTTATTATATAAAGCTAAAATGGAGCCATCACCGCCCATAGAGATCAAGAACTGGATCTTGTTTTTATCAACGGAAGAGATAGGCTTTATATCTAACTTAGGAGCTACCTCATCTTCAGCCGTTACGGTAATACCTTTTTTCTGTAAAAAAGATACTATCTGTTTTGCAATTTCGAAAGATTGAGGGAAACGCTCATGAGGAAAAATTGCGATTAACATAATGATTTCACCGGAAGGGCAGAACGAATCTTTTCTACAATAGATATAGCGTCCATACCAAATTCTTTATATAGGTCATCTGATTTTCCATGTGGAGGAAATCGATTATCTATTCCTATATTTATAACAGTAAGATGACTATATCTTTTTTTGACAATAAAATTATTTATAATAGAACCCATACCATTCGAAACAGCATGCTCTTCTATAGTTACTACTAGAGTGTGATCGAGAAGTAGGAAATGTAACAATTCTTCATCTAGAGGTTTTACAAAAATAGGATCCACTATAGTGGGCTCATATCCCTCTTCACGTAAAACTGCGCTTACTTCAAAAGCCCTATCAATCATATGCCCTAGCCCTATAAGAAGAATCTCTTTTCCATAATGCAAAAGTTCCCCTTTACCAATCTCACGAAATTCAAGAGGTTTTCCTTCATCAGCTGTAGGTAGGTTAGGATAACGGATGGTAGTGGGCAGCTGATAGTGGGGAGCACTTTCCATGAGTTCTTTAAGAAGTTGTCCATTTCTAGGTTGTGCTATTACCATGTTAGGCATCCCCTGAAGAAATCCAATATCGTAAATCCCATGGTGAGTAGATCCATCTCCCGCTGACATAAAGGCTCTATCTAAAGCAAAAATCACAGGTAGTTCCTGCAGGCAAACATCATGAAACAAGTTATCTAGAGCTCTTTGTAAGAAAGTGGCGTAAATGACAACAAAAACAGTTAATTTTTTTTCAAATGCCATCCCTCCTGCAAAAGTTACCGCATGACCTTCTGCAATCCCCACATCGAAACAACGATTTGGGTATTTTTCCATCAGCTCATCAAGACAAGAGCCTGCAGACATAGCTGGAGTGATAGCAATTACCTTCTCATCCTTTGAAGCCATCTCTAGGATTTTTTTCCCAAAAATTTTAGGAAAGGTGAGTTTCGAACCTCCCGGTAAAAACTTTCCTGTTTGTAAATCGAACGGCTTTGCACCGTGATAAGGGGTAGGATTTTCTGTTGCAATAGGAAGCCCTTTTCCTTTCGTAGTCATAACATGAAGAAGTACGGGATGTTTGCTATTTTTCAATCCTTCAAGTGTGGCAACTAATTTTCCTATATCATGTCCATCAATGGGCCCTACATAAGTCATTC
>CAYPKB010000064.1:0-7431 GCA_964411185.1 uncultured bacterium | reverse complement strand
AGTAGGTATTTTAGTAGAGGCCTTGACAGACAATAAAAATAGAACCGCATCAGAAATGAGGATTGCAACCAACAAAAAGGGTGGAAATATTGCTACTCCGGGAGCTGTCTCTTTTAATTTCGATCAGAAAGGAGCTATATTTGTTTCAAAAGATGTAGCCAAAGAGGATGAGCTTTTTTTAACGGCCTCAGAGCTAGGTGCTGAAGATTTTGAAGCACATGAAGATTGTTATCTCATCACTACAGATTCCAAAGATTTATATGCCGTAAAAGATGGCCTGGAAGAAAAAGGGATCGGGGGGGAGGCAGAACTCCTTATGTTTCCAAAGCTGTTTGTGGAGTGTAACGCAGAAGAAAAGCTGGCAAATCAAGCCCTCATAGAGTGGCTTGAGAATATCGATGATGTTGATTCAGTTTATCACAACATGCAGGAATGATGAAACTTTACCAAGCGTTGAGTTTATCCATTAAATTTTTCCAGGAAATGGCTTCAATCCTTTCAGAAAGTGTTTGAGGTTTCGACACCCGGCAAACAACATAAGCTCGAGTAGCTATCTTATATTCATGTAAGAAAAGTTCGAGATGCTTCGCATCTCTATTCGAAGGAGTCTCCGTCCATTTGACTTCTATAGGTAGTAATTCCCGAGCTCTACAAAGTAACCAGTCGACTTCAGGTCCCGAAGAATCTCTCCAGAAATGCACAGTAGTTTTTTGTCTCTGTAATCGTGACCAGCGGATTAATTCAATGCCGATGAATTGCTCAAAAAGAGTGCCTAAATACTTCTGCGGTAAAGTAGGTGGCTCTCTAGCAGCCAGTCTACGTAAACCTAGCTCGAATAACATATATTTAGGAGACTTAATTAATTTTTTTCGAGTTTTACTTTCAGTGTAAGGTTCTATACGTTCAGCTATTAGACAATCTTCTAAAATTTGATAGTAAGATGCTATTGTTGTTCTAGCGACACCTACATCATGGGAAATTTTATCAAAATTAACAATATTACCTGATTCAATAGCGGCCAACTGAAGGAAGTTTTCAAAGGTTCCTATATTACGTACAAGAGCTTCAGCTCGAACCTCTTCTTCGGGATACAATTCTACATAAGAATCGAGCTCTTCTTCACGAAAATATGTATCATTTTCAAGATGAATAGCCGGCAAAGATCCATACAATAAAAAACCTTCAACAGGAGGATATGGTTTGGGGACTTCTTCTAAAGTAAAAGGGTCTAAATAGAATTGGATCACTCGACCAGGAAAAAGATTGATATTTTTATTGTGTCTTAATTTTCTTGCTGAAGATCCTGTTAAGATAAATTGCCCTAGATTTTTATCAATGAGAAACTGCACTCCATCCATCAAAGCAGGCACTTTTTGGACCTCATCAATGATTATAAGAGGGAGTTTCCGTTACTGTTCTTTAACGCTCCCGAATAAGCCGATCCGGATCTGCTTCATACTGACGTCGAATTTTCGCAATTAATCAAGTGATTTCGAAATCTGCCTTATACGGGCTGATCAGGGTGGTCTTCCAGTCTGCCTTCGATCTAGCAGCAATACGCTTTTTCCTCTTTAAAGAATAAGAGATAGTTTTTCTTGTAATGATCGTCTGAGCAGTGTCATAGCACAAATATTAGAATAAAGTTTGCTTTAACTCTATTTTCTTGGAAATTTGAGTGTTCATCAACTATATTCATCCTTAAAAATATAAAAAACTGCAGTTCAGCAACTTAATCAATTAATAAAACGAGGGACTAATGAATTATAGTTAATCGTTTCTTTACGGACTTTACATCGAGAGTGGGCTGATGTGATTACCGACATCTCAAAAGAGACCTTATGTGATGTGGAGTTTCTACTTGCGAGTAAATTCTACAGTTCGCACCAGTGCAGTTATGGATACTAGAAGAATATAGGTTATACTCAGCCATGAAAAATGAGAAGGTACCCATATCATCAGCAAATAGAAAAGAAAGGCCTCAGCTCTTTCCATAAATCCTGGACTATAGTGAAAACTTTTAGTTCCATCATTCTGAGTAAAAATAGCGACTGTTAAAAATGAGGTTACACACAAGTAACTGGCTCCTAACATACCTATTATGAAAAAAGCTCTGCCGGAAGGATCGTATAGATAGAGTCCTACCATCACAAAAAATTCAACCGCTCTATCAGAAAGGATATCTAATAAGGCTCCCTTGTGGGAAATTCGGTTTGTTGCTCTGGCAACAGAGCCATCTAAGGTATCGAAAAAACCTGTTAGACAAAGAAAAAAAATGGCTAGATAGCTTCTGTCCATACAAAGAGATAAGGGAATACAAAGACCGGATAGCAAGGCTGCAAGTGTGATAGATGAGGGATGCACAGCAGCGATTTTTTTTATTCTTACTATTGGGTCTAAAAAATACTTCTGATAGGGGGCTCGAAAATAACTATCTATCATTTTTTCTCCATTTTTTTATAAGAATCGGGGACAAAGAGAAGATGGCAAGCAATAAGAGAGCAATTTGTATTTTCCAGTTGAAGATTGCCTCTAAGGAAAACTCCTCCCGTTCATCAAATATCGTTCCAACTCCCGCTCCAGCTTGTGCATAAATAAAAGTACCCGGGATAATCCCAATGAAAGTGGTCGAAAAATAGGTAAATAGAGTTATTGGAAGTAAAGCGGAAGCGATATTCACTGCCCAAAAAGGAAAAAGAGGAATGAGACGAAGAAAAAGAAGATACCAGGGCCCATTTTTTTGAAATCCTTTTTCTATTCTTTCATAGATTTTCCCCAATTTTGTTTTGATTATTTCTCCCAAGGCATATCGTGCAGCCAAAAAAATGACTATAGCTCCAAAAGTAGCTCCGATCACTGTATAGAAGGTTCCCCAAAAAGCATCAAAAAGAAAACCTCCCAAAATAGTCAAAAATGCGCCTACAGGAAAAGATATGGCCACTAGAAATGCATAGAGAAAAATATAAATAAGAGGAGATGCAGTAGGATAGTTGGAGATCCAGGCCAGTAGTTTCATTCGATTTTCTTTGAGATAGGCGAAAGAGAGATAATCTTTTGCCCCAGATATATAGACAAGTAGTAGAAGAGATAAGAGAAAAAAAAGAGGAATGAATCTATAAAAATAACGCATGGGTGCTTTCAGAAAGAAAAAACTATTTATATGGAAAATAGATTTAGAAAGATAGCCCCTAATCTCAAAAAGAGTTCTTCTTAATCATCCTATTAAAATAGACAATAAAAAGATTATTTTTCCTAAGATGCAAAATATGGAAGAAAAGATCCCTAGGAATGTCGAACATAGACGATTAGATGAACATCGAAAAAAACAAAAACATTGGAAGAGGTGGGGTCCCTATCTTGCAGCCAGAGAGTGGGGATGTGTAAGAGAAGATTATAGTAAAGATGGGAAAGCTTGGAAATACTTTCCTTTTGAGCATGCCCACGCAAGAGCTTATAGATGGGGAGACGATGCTATCGGTGGTATATGTGATAATCATCAGAGGATCTGTTTTGCATTTGCTTTTTGGAATAAAAAGGACCCTATTCTTAAAGAGAGATTTTTTGGACTGCCTGGCGGGGAAGGAAATCATGGAGAGGATGTAAAAGAGTGTTACTATTACTTGGAAAATCTTCCCACACATTCCTATATGAAAATGCTCTATCGTTATCCGACCGAACTCTTTCCCTATAAAGAGTTACGCGAGGAGAATGCAAAAAAGGGGGCAGAAGATCCTGAATATGAGATTTACGATACAGATATTTTTCAAAAAAGAAAATATTTTGACATCACTATTGAATATGCCAAAGCAGATCAAAATGATATAGCCATCCAACTTACGGTAGAAAATAAGAGTGATAAGAAAGCAGATCTAGTTTTTTTACCCACAATATGGTTTCGAAATGTGTGGAGTTGGGATCGATCTAAGAAAAAAGATATGATACTCTCTGCAAAGGGAGAAAAAATAGTAGCGGAGTATCCTGGCTTTGGGACCTACTATCTCCACATACCAGAAAGTGAAGAGATCATTTTCACAGAAAATAATACCAACGAAGAGCTTCTTTTCGGAGCGAAAAACAGCTCTCCCTATACCAAAGATAGTTTCCATAGATATTTGATCGAAAATGATAGAGAGGCAGTGTCGAGAGAAAGAGGGACTAAAGGAGCTGGAATCTATAGCCATAGTTATGCTCCGGGAGAAAAAAAAATATTCTCTTTCCATCTTTCTGATAACGAAGTGAGCTCTGTTTCAGAAGATAAAGAAACTTTTCGTCAGAGAAAAGAAGAGTGTGATCAATTTTATGAAGATATCATCCCTGAAAAGGCAACAGAAGATCAGAAGTTAATCCAAAGACAAGCATTAGCAGGCCTTTTCTGGTGTAAACAGTTTTATCATTATGTGATAGAAGAATGGTTACAAGGAGACCCTTCTATGCCGCCTCCTCCCGAAGAGAGGTGGCATGGAAGAAATGCTAATTGGACTCATCTTTTCAACGATGATATTCTTTCGATTCCTGATAGCTGGGAATATCCTTGGTTTGCCGCTTGGGATACAGCTTTTCATACCCTGCCTATCGCCCTTGCAGATCCTGATTTTGCAAAAAAACAACTAACTCTACTCACAAGAGAGTGGTATATGCATCCCAATGGGCAGGTCCCAGCCTATGAATGGAATTTTTCTGATGTCAATCCTCCTGTAGAAGCATGGGCCGCATGGAGAGTATATAAAATGGAGGAGAGGTGGCATGGCAAAGCAGACTATCATTTTTTAGGATCTATTTTTCAAAAGCTGCTCCTCAATTTTACTTGGTGGGTAAACCGGAAAGATAAAAAAGGAAAAAATGTCTTCGAAGGAGGGTTTTTGGGCCTCGACAATATAAGTATCTTCAATCGGAGTGAAGATCTTCCGGAAGGAGGAACGCTTACTCAAGCAGACGCTACGAGTTGGATGGCTATGTATTGTTTGAATATGTTAACCATAGCTTTTGAATTGGCAAAAAAGGATCCCAGTTATGAAGATATGGCCAGCAAATTCTTTGAACATTTTCTCTATATTGCCCATGCTATCAATTTTGATCACTCTATTGGGACCACTCTTTGGAATGAAGAGGATGGTTTTTACTATGATGTAATGCATCTTCCTGGCAATCGGCACCTATCTATCAAGGTTCGGTCTATTGCAGGACTCATTCCTCTTTTTGCCGTAGATACACTAGCTCATGAAACATTAGAACAATTTCCCGATTTCACACGCAGGTTCAACTGGTTTCTAGAGAACAAAAAAAGTCTCTGCAAAGAGGTTGCTTGTATGGACGAGAAAGGAGAGGGAAATCGTCATCTTCTTTCTATTGTAAATAAAGAGAGGTTGGAGCGTATTCTTTCTCTGTTATTGGATGAAAAAGAGTTTTTAAGTCCCTACGGTATCCGTTCTTTATCCTATTATCATAAAGATCATCCCTATCTTCTGGATATTGATGGCAAACATTATAGCATTGATTATGAACCGGGAGAATCTAGATCTCCCTTATATGGAGGAAACTCCAACTGGAGAGGGCCCATTTGGTTCCCTTTGAATTATCTTATCATTGAATCTTTACAAAGGTTTCACCATTACTATGGAGATGATTTCAAGGTAGAATTTCCCACTGGATCAGGTGAAAAATTTACTCTCTGGGAGATAGCAGGAAAATTATCTGTACGGCTCATCTCTTTATTTGAAAAAAAAGATGGAGTACGTCCCTATGCAAAAAATGAAATCTTTCAAAGGGATGATTTTTCAGATTATCTCCTATTCTTTGAATACTTTCATGCCGATTCAGGCAAGGGGCTTGGATCTTCCCATCAAACCGGCTGGACAGCTCTTTTAGCTAAAATGATTCAGCAGTATGGAGAGATTCACTGAGGAAATGAGTGTAACTCTTCCTGACTGATGGGTCTATATACAAAAGGTTCTTTCTCCTCTTTTCCTTGTAGTAATATGGCAAGCCTTTTTCCATTTTCTTTAGATAAATAGGTTTTGCAATAGAGCAAGAAGCTTTCATAAGAAAGTGATTGGAAGGCTGCAATCCTTTGTTCGAGAAAATCGAACTGTCCATCTAAGGTAAATGCAGCCATATCTAGAAAGTGAGAACGATCCTCCAAAGATTTGTTATGATTTTGCAAAGAGATAATCAAGTTGTTTTTGATCTTTTCAAATCTTTCTTCAGGGATTTTTTCTTCGATATGATTTACAAACTCTTCCAAAAATTGTTCAAACCGATAGAGAAGGTCCATGGGCTGATGAGTAGTAGATTGTACTGTGAAAAAATGTAACAGCTCTTTGTTGATTTCCATAGAGCCTGCTTTTGCGATATAGCCAGTCTGTTGTTTTGTTCTCAGTTCATTAAAAAAGGACTCTTTTAATACCTGTGAAACAAGAGAGTTGGCTGCTTTTTTTTCATGGGAGAAAAAACCTACATCTACAAACAGTAAGGAGAGGTTTCCTCTCTGCTCTAGGTTTTTTGATAGATAATAGGGAGAATCTTTGAAAGAGGGAGGCGTAAGGGCAAAATGCTCTTTAGTGGGAAATGGTTTACTCCGAAAGGTATGTTGAAGATCGAGCCAAAGAGATTGAGCCTCCTTTTTCGTAAGGTTTCCGCAGAAAATCGCCTCCACGTAGCATGAAGCAAATAGGGAATCTATGAAGGAGAGATATTCTTCATATTGTATAGAGGCAAGAGTGGATAGCAAAAGGTCAGGAGTGAATCTATTTTTTCTGAAAATAGAACTAGAGAGTCTGAGCCCTTGATATATGGGTAGATCTTTTGTTTGCGATTGAAAATAGGTAGTATAAAACTCTTTCATCTGTTGAAACTGCTCTTTCGATGGTGGCCCCATGCGCAACTGTTTAGCGATTTCTCTTAAAAAGGGAGAAGCTTTTTCCGAAAATCCATCTAGTTGAATAGTCAGAGATAGATCTTCTAAAGAAAAAGAGGATTCTAACCCTCCTTCTTTTCCTTTCCCTGTAAGTAGTTCACTCTTCTCATCGAGCTGTTTAATATAGAGCAAAGTGCAAATATGGGATCTGGGATCAGGGGCAATCTGAGGCGATTTCAGATGAATGATATGGGAGATGAAAGGAGCTGCGAATTCTTTCTCGTAGAAATAATATGCTTTGCCATAATTGTTTTCAGCGATTAATTCAGGTTCTTCTTGGGCAACTTTTACATCTACCAGATGAAGTGATTCAGGAAGATAGGGGTTGGGAGTTGGCGACTCTATTCTTTCCTCTTTAGCCTTTTCCCAGCTTGAGATAAGAGCTGGTTGTATCGGTTGGACAGTATATTCTGTGCCATACCACTTTTCCTTAGTGTCATAGCTTATATTCGTAAGAGAAGAGGGAGCTAGCAGATAATACTGGCAACGGGAGGGTGTTAGATGAGTCAAGCAAGAGGCTA
>CAYPKB010000063.1:0-7622 GCA_964411185.1 uncultured bacterium | reverse complement strand
CTTTCTTTTTAGAGCTACTTTTTGCAAAGAATTGAAAATATCTATTTGATTGCTCTTCTACCTCTTGGAGTTCTTTTTTAGAAAAGTCACCAAAGGGGGTGACTCTAGTGATTTCTGATCGAAGAATTCTTTTTTTCTCTTCTATATTTTCCAGAGAGTGCGCGGCATGAACAATTTTTTCTGCAAGAACTTGGGGAGAATGTGGGCAATCACTTTTAAATGTCTCTGGTGATATCCTTTTTTTTAAGATTTTGAAAGCCTGCACCATTTTTTTGAATTCTGGTGCTTCTATCTTTTTCTTTTTGGGAGTAATAAATTCGATGGCACCTAATCTCTGGGCATCTGTCAAAAATTCATGTAATGTATCTTTTGGGCCGAAAATGAGATATTTTTCTACATCTACTATCATTTTTCTTCCTTCTCCATTTTCGATTTAGCAACTTTTGCTTGTGCAATAGCAGCAAGTTCTTGGTCGCTCAAAAAGACTTTAATCCTTCTGATATTTTCTTTCGCTCGGGGAATCAAGATTTTCTCAAAGAGATTGACTCGAATAGATACATCTTTTAATTCTTTCTCAAGAGCTTTCTTTTTCTCTTTGATAACTAAGATTCTTTCCTTCTGAGAGTAAAATTCTTTTAGATGATGTTGAGCTCCTTCTACCCAAGCCGGAGTGTCAAAAAGCCCATAGGATGGGGTGGAAAAATGCACATCTATAAATTCAGGAACTTCCACTCCCGCTATATTCTCATAGGTTTTATTCACATGCTTCACTTTGAGTTGAGAGGGCAGATCATACTCTCTTTTGTCTGCTAACAAAGGAGAAAACTGAAATACTATTTTTTTTGCTTCTTCTTTTGCTTTTTCTGCCTCTTTTAATTGAGACAATGCCGCTCCCACTTCCATTTGCAAAAGGGCTTTTTTCAACTGCAATGTGGGAAGATATCTTTGAAATTGTAACAGTTTTCTTTGTTCATCTCTCAGAGCATTTTTTGTGAATCGAACTCTACTCAAATGCTTACTCCTTAATCAATGCAGGCCAATATTTGTCAGCAAGACCTTTTTTCATTCCTATTTCTTCTACGGAAAAACATTCAGCCAGTGTCATCCAACCTAAATCAAGAGCATCTTCCAAGGAGATATTGACGTTGAGATTCATCATTCGATCTTCGAACAATTGAGAAAAGCGTATAAGTTTTTCATCCCATTTTGAAAGTCTAAACCCCATACTCTCTCTCTCTTTAGCTTTCTTTGAGTCAGCATAGAGACGTATCATTGTGTTTGCCAGATCACCATGATCTTCTCTGGTTACCTTTCCAATAACTTGTTGCTTCAAACGAGATAAAGAACCAAAGGGATCGATCATATGATCATGGAGATAGAACTGACCTTCTGTAATATAACCGGTATTATCCGGAACTGGATGAGTCACATCCCCACCAGGCATTGTCGTAACAGTAAGGAGGGTAATCGATCCTCCATTATCCATATCAACTGCCTTTTCATATCTACTTGCCAGGTCAGAATATAAAGATCCGGGGTAGCCCCTATTCGATGGAATCTGATCCATGGTGATAGATATCTCTTTAATGGCATCTGCGAAGGCTGTCATATCTGTAAGTAGGACTAGTACATCTTTCCCTTGCATAGCGAATTGTTCAGCTACTGCAAGTGACATATCAGGCACTAATAGACACTCTACTAAAGGATCTGTAGCTCTGTGAATAAACATTACTGTTTTCTCCATAGAACCAGAGCTTTGGGCATTTTCAATGAAGGCTTGGTAGTCATCAAAGCGCAACCCCATACCCCCGATAACCACTACATCTGCATCCGTTTGATTAGCAATTCTCATCAAGAGTTTGTTATAAGGTTCTCCAGCAATAGAAAAAATGGGGATTTTTTGTGATTTTACCAGACAATTGAAGAGATCGATCATAGGAATATTCGTCCGAACCATCTCTTTGGGAACAATTCGTTTTATAGGATTGAAAGAAGGAGTTCCAATTTCTACCTCATCACCTTGTATAACAGGACCTTCATCAATAGCCTGACCTGAGCCATTTAATCTCCTACCTAATAAAGCATCTGAAAATGTTGCTTGCATCTGCTTTCGCAAGAAAATTACCTTATCTCCTGTTGAAATACCCCTTGTGCTTTCAAAAACTTGGAGTGTTACTAATTCATTATCAATTCGTAAGACAGATGCATAAGTGGAAAGACCATCTTTTTTTTCAATTTGAGCAATTTCACCCAGAAAAACTTTTTCCGCGCGAACTGTAATCAAATTACCTCGCATGTCTATGATTCGGTCGTAAACTTTCCTCATCTCTTTCCTATGTTGTTATTTTCTTTTGGATCTCATTATATGCTTTTTTGTACTCTTCCGACTGGAAAGGGAGAAAATTCAGATTTTTGATCTGATTTTGCAAATATAGGAAAAAGGTCCTGGCATCATCGTGGGAATCAAATAAGAACTTTTTTTCAAATATAGCAGAAAGAAGAGAAAAAAGTTCTACCTGACGGGTGAGAGAACAATAGGCATCTTCTTTATCAAAAGCATTTTGTTGTAAATAAGCATTATCATAGAGCTCTGATTTCAAATAAATGACCATATCTTCGATGGCTATTCCTTCTTCACCTATCACTTCCATTCGTTTGCCAATATCATCACCTTCCCTGAGAATCTGACCTGCCAGTAAGACTTTTTCATGCCAACCAGGCAAATGTTGGGTCATCTCTTTTCCCACCTGCTCTCCATATTTAGTCCAGGATAAAAGCGGATCAATTGCAGGATATCTTCGTGCATCGGAGCGAGCTCTAGATAGTCCATGAAAAGCTCCAACAACAGACAAGGTAGCCTGCGTTACTGGTTCTTCAAAATTTCCCCCCGCGGGAGATACGGTACCTCCAATAGTGAGAGTACCAACTTTTCCATCAGGCAAGACAACAGCTCCAGCTCTTTCATAAAATGAAGCGATTCTTGATGCTAGATAAGCTGGGAAGGCTTCTTCTCCCGGAATCTCCTCCAGTCTTCCAGACATTTCCCTCATTGCCTGAGCCCACCTAGAAGTTGAGTCAGCTAGCAGCAGTACATCATATCCCATCTGTCTATAATATTCGGCAATGGTTGCCCCCATGTAAACAGAGGCCTCTCTAGCAGCTACAGGCATAGAAGAGGTATTTCCGATGATGACAGTTCTTTTGATCAAAGGATCAGAAGTTTTAGCATCCACTAAATGCGGGAAAGTCCGAAGTACTTCAACTACTTCTCCTGCTCTTTCTCCGCAGGCGACAATGATAACAATATCTACAGACGAATACTTTGAGAGATGGTGTTGTAGAACAGTTTTTCCGGCTCCAAAAGGCCCTGGAGAACAGAAAGTTCCTCCCTTCATTATAGGAAATTGCGTATCTAGTGTCCTAAGTCCTGTATCTAACATCTGCGTGGGCTTTCTTTTTTGTCCCTCAATCAGAGGCATTTTTACAGGCCATTTTTGTGTCATGGTAAAGGAGTGTTCTACCCCCTTTTCATCTATCGCCTTTGCTATTGTCTCTTCAATAGTGTACGACCCTCTTTTAGCAATCCATGTGAGTTTATATTTTCCAAATTTAGAAAATGGGATCATAATTTTATGATGGAAACGCTCTTCGGCAACGTACCCGAAAGATTCTCCTCTTCGCAATTCTGCGCCCTCTTTTTCTTCTGGAACAAACTCCCATTTCTTCGCTCTATCTAAACCATTTACATAGACACCTCTTTTAAGGAAAAGACCAGCCTTTTCGGCCACTTTCTCTAGTGGGTTTTGTAATCCGTCAAATATAGAGGTCATCAAACCCGGACCTAATTCAGCTTCTAGCAGATGTCCTGAGAAAGAAACGGTGGTTCCGTAAGAAATGCCATTGGTATCCTCAAAAACTTGAGCTTTTACCTCATCACCTTTAATTTCAATTACCTCAGCCATCAGAGTGAGCTTATTTAGCTCTATATAACAAACCTCTCCTTGACGGACATCTCCAGAATAACGGATATGTAAGAGATTCCCGAAAGCTTTTGTTACCATTCCGGTAGCATGTGTATCATTCATTTCCATTATCCTATTTTCTCCATAATCGATTTACCTAACTGCTCGGACAATCTATGCCAGCTCTCAACTAGGTAGAGTTTAGCCAGATAAATCAGGACAGCATCGATAGAAAATATCTCTTCTTTTTCTTTTTCATCTAGCCATCTAAATCTTGCTTCAGCGAGAGCTTTATGCAGCTGTAAGGGTTCCTGTTTATTTTCCTGATAAATTTCTTTTACCCACTCCCACTCGTGAGGAGGCTCAAAAGAAGGCATCTCTTTTTGAGATAATATCAGGGCAATAAGTGGTTCATCAGCACTTTCAAATTGCAATTCTTTTTGGATATCTATTTGGGCTTCTTTAGCTCTTAAAGCTGCTAAGATTAGTCTTAATTCCCTCTCAAAATAAAAATATTCTTGCAAAAAACCCTCGCGGGACTGAGAGAAAAAATTGTAGAGAAGCTCTGAGAAAAAACGGACTCTTTCTTCATTTGAGCCATATTTATCTAGAAAATCATACATATACTCAGGAAGAATGCCATGTACTTGAAGAGCTTCTTGCAGCTCTTTTTCTGAAAAATTTCCAGTCTGCTCAATAGGAATATTCATCCAAATGGATTTGATATTCAATAGATCCTGTAGTAAGAGCAGATCGAAAATTTTAGCCTGCTCTCTACTAGAAATATTCTCTGCTAATAACCTTTTTAGATCCTCTAACTCCAACTCGGGGTTAGCCTCGAGTGAGAGAGCCGGTAAAAAGGTTAAAAGGAAGTAATATTTTGCCATGATTCATCCCAACTTTTCCTCTCCAAACAAGAGTTTCTGAAAGTCCTTTTGCAGAAATTTCGTAAAGAGGTCATAAATAGCCTCATCACTCATGTCTAGTGTAATCTTATTGTCAGGAATTGATAGTTGAGCCCCTCCCTGGAACCCTCCGATGAAGATTTTTTCCTTTTTCAGTCGGGTGATTGCAGATTTGGTCAGATATTCAGACACTTTTTCTTTGGAAGCGTCTTTCCCAATATAGGCAAGTAAATCTCCATCCATTCCTTCTTTCTCAACCGCTTGGATTAAAGAGTTGATTAAATCTGCTATCAAATTATCTTGAGAAAGCTCTTGCTTGAGCAACTCGTGCAATGTTGGCGAAAAAAGTTTCTTTTCTATCTTCTCTTTCAAAGTAGCCAAGGCTTCTCTCGCTGCAAGTCGCAAAGAAGCTGTAACTTGACTTTCCAGGGCTTTTAGTTCCTTTTGTCTTGTTTCAACCATCTCTTTTGCTTTTTCTTCCGCCTCTTTTACAATTTGTGCTGCTTGAATTTTCGCATTTTCGACAATTTCATGGGCCTGTTGATGAGCTGGCTCAATGGCTTCTTCTTTGATAATATCGCAGATGTTTTGGATTTTCTCTTTTGATGTCTCTAGATTTTTCATGGAATTGGAGTTTACATGACTTATGAATTTTATGGGACTCTTTTCCAAATTTTTTTGAAAATTAATCTTACATAACTTATTTACGGTAATAACGTTATAAAAACTTTTTAAATCTGCTATGGAAAAATTATAGAAAAATATGTATCACTGTGTTTCTTTCAGTATAGGAGAAAGAAACTCCGTACTCGAGGATAAATACCCTTTTTAAAAACAACATAGGGAGCGTAGAAATGAAAAAATTGGCGGTATTATTTACAGCACTGTCACTAACTTTTGCATCTGTTGGTAATGCATACAACGGTAGAGGTTCTGCCTCTAACGCAGGAACACAAACAGCCACAAGCAACTCATTTGCTTGGGGATTTGGAATTGTAGGCGTTGCTGTGATTGCTACAATGGCTGGTTTGGTAGCAGCAAGTTCTTCTAGCGATCCATCGCAATTTAGCCATTAAAAAATAAGAGCGCCCTTCAAGGGCGCGCTTTTCTATTCATGAAAAAAGTACTACGTCTATATTTGATTTCAAATATGCTCTTTTTCTCTCTTCATGCTGAAGAATCTAATGGATCAGCAGCAAAAGAAGGAAGAGTATCAGCAACAGCTCTTACTTGGGGAATTCTTGGCATTGGCCTCTTAGTTGCTATCGGCGTGGTAGTAGCTGTCACCCTTTCGCAAAACAATGACAAAGTGGTCATTGTCAAAGAGCATTGAAAAAATAAAGAATCTATGCGAGAAGAATGAAAAGGGAACTTTTCATGAAAAAGATCATTATATCTCTTCTATTTTTTTCGGTACTCCAAGCTCCGGCTCAAGAACATGCGCCTACTCCTTCCACTCATCCGGGAGTTGCCGCCTCCCACGGTGCATATGATACTGTAGCCCTCTCCATGATTTTATGGGGAACGGGTATGGCAGTGGGTATTGCACTTTTATCCGGTTTATTAGATTTTAGTACCTCAGACGGCAACAATGGTGGCGGAGGTAGTAACGGACATGCACACGGTAATTAATAAACTGCTTATAATTATACTATTACCTATTTTCTTATCTTGTGCAGAATTAGGTTATTTTACACCTCCAGATCACTGGAATTGTGCAAGACCCAAATCTTTATCTCCGACGGTAGAAATTGCATTTTTTACCAAATTTGACTCCCCTTTTCATCCTTCCATCAACTTAGCCAAGGAACATTCAAACCTCTCCTTAAAGGAATATCTAAAAATTGCAAAAAAAATTCATCTCTCTGAACCTGATACTGATTGGAGAGACTTAGGAGAATTCCACTGTAAAGCCGGAAAAGGAAGATTAACTGAAATATCTCAAAAGAACCGATGGGGAGAGCTTCGACTGCTCCAATTCATTTTTCTACACAATAAAACCATATATGTGATGACTGGTGCCTCCACTAAAAAGGAATTTTCAAAAGTCAGGAAAAATCTCATTCAATCCTTCAAATCATTTACCATAACTAACGACCTTTACGCTGAAATTAGAGATACTCAAAAGAAAAATGAAATTATCAATCTAATTTCCCACATGGAAGAGTTCGCAAAATCGCATGAAAGAAAAAAAAGCGAGAAAGAGTGGAAAAAAATTCAAAATCAAATTGTAGGTAACTTGCATGAGGAGGGGCAGCATTTCCAATTTCTTTTTCTTAAAGATCTCCACGAGAGTAAAATCCTTCCACTACTAGGAAAAAAGTAAAAAGGGTTAATCTATTGAAAAAGAACTAATCAATGATCATAATGTTTTCAGTCTATAACATTCATTTGGTTACCTAGGAGGATTTTTGAAACGAACTACAATATTTCTTATAGCCTTACTTTTTTCCTTTGCCACCATTTCCTATTCTGCAACCCCTCCTCAAAATATAGCTGCTAAAAATTCTCAAGAGATAGGAGAAAATAACGTATGGCAAGAGTGGATTTTTCCTGCCGTCTCAATAGTGATGTTGGCAGTGGGACTTACAGTAGTCGGTTTAAATCAAGGCTCCCCACCAGATACTTCATCTACCTCGCAATAATACTTTTATCTACTGCCTGCACACCTAAACAACGTTGGCAGGTAGATATTATGCCTTACGTGCATCCATTAACCTCCGCCAGAATAAAACAGATCAAAGAAAAAAGTTAC
>CAYPKB010000062.1:0-7830 GCA_964411185.1 uncultured bacterium | reverse complement strand
TTATTACCAAAAATATGGTAAAGAAAGGAGCTGTAGTCATTGATGTCGGCATCTCTAGACTGCCTGATAAAAAGCTTGCCGGAGATGTAGACTATCAAAATGTCCAAACTATAGCTTCTCATATAACTCCAGTACCTGGAGGGGTTGGCCCTATGACTATTGCAATGTTGATGTCAAATACATGGAAAAGCTTTCGATCTCGCTACTAACCACACTCTTTCTTCTTTTCTCTTGTTCGAGCTCACCCATCTCTGAAATTTCAGGAATGGCAATGACTATGCCTTATCGAATTGTATTCGGTAAAAAGCTATCGCACAAAGAGAGGATGATTGCACAAGAGGTAATCTCTTCTACTTTTAAAGATATTGACTCTACCGTCAATAATTGGAATGTCGAGGCAGAAGTTTCACAATTCAACTCTCACCCTGTAGGTCATCCTTTTTCTTCTTCTACTCTACTTCACCGTTTAGCAACTCTCACAGATAAAGTGCATAAGATGACAGAGGGAAAATTTGATCCTTCTATCTTTCCTATTCTTAAAAAATACCGAAAAGAAAATGTTCTGAATCATCAGATAGGATGGAAATATCTAGAAATTAAAAAAAACTCTCTTGTAAAACTTGCACCTATCTCTTTAGATTTTTGTGGGATTTCTAAAGGATTTGCTCTAGATCTTTTGGCGAAAAGGCTGCGGAAAGCAGGCTATGAGAATTTTCTATGTGAATGGGCTGGTGAAATCATAGCACAGGGAAATCATCCAAGAAAGAAAGGATGGGATGTTTCTATAGATGGCTTGCAATCCATAAGATTGGAAAATCAAGCGATTGCCACCTCAGGATCCTATATGAAAAAATATTGGGAAGAAAAAGGCAGACACTATTTTCACATTATCGATCCTTCTACTCAAAATCCACTCTCTTTAGAGGAATCTCCTCTTATTACTGCTACGGTGGTTGCTTCTAACTGTGCGATAGCAGATGGCATTGCTACTGCCTGTATGGTATTCTATTCAGAAGAAGCAATGGTAGCTTTTGCAAAAAAATTGACACTAGAATACCCTGAAATATCAATCTGGCTAGGTTCTACATGTCAAAAACCATCTTCTTCGATATAGGAAATGTGCTCCTTTTTTTCAGTCATGAAAAAATGTGTGTACAAGTAGCTGAAATCCTAAAGAAAGATACGAGTGAAGTAATCGATCTCTTTCTGCAAAAACGGCAGTTTACCTCTCTTTTTGAAGAGGGTAAAATTTCTTTCGATGAATTGCTTCAACCTTTAGGTTGCCCTCCTCTTCTTACTCCTGAAGAGAGACACTCTTTGATGATAGCTATATCTGATATCTTTACTCCCAACCAAGCTATTTTCCCCTTAGTGGAACAGTTAAAAAAGGAAGGAGCTAAGCTATATATTATATCGAATACCTGTGCTCCTCATTACGAGTTTGCCTCTTCCACCTATCCTATTTTTGATTTCTTTGAACATGCCGTCTTGTCATACAAAGAAAATGTCAAAAAACCGGATGCAAAAATTTTTCAAATTGCTCTAGATAGGGCCAATGCTACCCCCTCTACCTCATTTTTTATAGATGATCTCTACGAAAATGTGCTGGGAGCTCAGAAATGCGGTATCCATTCTCATCACTTCCGCAGTGTAGATAGCTTACTATTCGATATGCTGGAAAAGGGTTTTTTAGAAGAAAAACCTTCAGTAGTTTAGCTACTCCTCATAAAACTTACTCCAAGGCAGAGGTGGTTTTGATGCTTGGCTGGGTATAATATTCAACATGAAAAATATAATTCCCAACACCATGTAATTTTGAAAGGGAGGCGGCGGTGGATTACCGGGCTCTAAAAAAGCGTAACCTATTAACACAAAAGTAAAAAAAAGATTCACGAGATGAATTTTCCGCAAGGGGTGATAAAAAGAAAGTAATGAAAAAGTGCCTATAAAAAAAGCCACTATCATGTCGAAAGGCAGTAAATTCCTCTCAAAGGGGAAGAAAAAAGAGCTGACTGCCAAAAAACAGCTCAAGGTTACTTCAGCCGTTCTTGCCCACATTCTTCCTCCCCCTTTCTGTAATTTCGAGTCCCACTTCATGCCCAATTTTTGTAGGCTTGCCCCAAAAAGTTTTCCAAAAATCAGAAAACTTATCGGCCCGCTTCGCTACCCTATATAAATAAATCAAACAAGAAAGAACTTCATCATAAGCTAGAACTACCAATATGAGAGATATGACAGCTGTTGCTAAACATAAAGTGCACCACGCCTTTACAACAAATCCCTGCATAACAACTAAAATGGCACTTACAATCCCCAAAGGAATGACATCCAGTCCAAATATGATCACAAGCCAAGGACGAAACTGCCATCTTCGTATCGATCCTGCCAGTGCAAAAACGACATCTCCCAAATAGGCCAATGATCCCATGATGGAATCAGGCATACGAAACCATCGCATCATGGAATGAGAGACATCTGATAACAAGACCTGCTCTGATTCTTTTCCAAAAATAGGATCCCAAACAGAAGGAATAAGTCCCCATTGAAAAAGACCCATATAGACTGCTATAAAAAAGGCAATCAAACCAACTAAAGCTACACGGATTCTTTGACTCCATTTAGAAGGGTTATAATGCCACGGTTCCGGCGGTAGGCTATAATCGATTTTCGAAATACCTCTCATACTCCCAAAATAAAAAAAAATTTTGTTAAAAGAAAGAGAGGAAAAAAAATCTTATTGTATCAGCGTGAATGGTGGATGAGAGAAATAGGCGCGAAAATCATATCAGCAAAGGGAAAAAGCAGTTACAATGGGAATCATAAAATAATTTGAAGCTATTGTTCCCCCCCAGTAATAGATGGGATCCAGTTGAACAGATTAGCTCTTCCTTCAATAAAAATTGCAATAAAAAATAGTAGTCATAATGCGATCACCCCGAAAAAGAAAAAACTCTGAAAAACAAAAAAAACTACTCGAAAAATTTTCGAATGAAATTCTCCAATTTTTAGAAGAGACGAAAAAACCTCTCTCCTATGCAAAAATAGTACAAGCGTTACAAGTTCCTCATCCTTTGAGACCTCTTTTTGCTGCTACTTTAGACCGATTGGTAGAGGCAGGAGATCTGAAAAAAACAAAAAAAGGTTTTTCTCTGGTTAAGAAAAAAGATCAACATCTTACAGGGATCATATCTATTCATCCAAGAGGATTTGGATTTGTAACTGTAGAGGGCCAATCCAAAGATATATTCATTGGGAAAAATTTCATAGGCAGTGCAGTGGATGGTGACCGGGTAGAAATAGAACTGTTACCAGAAAAAACCACCAAGGGTCCGGAAGGAAAGATTATTTCCGTTTTACAAAGAGGCAGAAAAACACTGGGAGGAGTGGTAAGACATGCTGAAGATTCTCATTATCTCGTCTACTGCCCTTTACTAGGACCATCAAAGCAAGCCTATTTAGAAAAAACCTCTTTTCCCCTTCACAGGGGAGATAGAGTTGTCATGAAAGTGGTGGAATGGGAGAAAAAAATCCTCTGCGAATTAATCGAAGTGATAGGAAATATCCAAGATCCTAAAGTGGACGTCAAAGCAGCCGTATTGGAATTTGGAATCCAAGAAAGCTTCCCAAAAACAGCTCTAGAGCAAAGCAAAAAATGTCGTATCACTCCAAAAGATTTCGAAGGAAGAAGAGATCTCACTAAAGAAGAGACGATCACTATCGATCCAAAAACGGCTAAAGATTTTGATGATGCCCTCTCCTGCAGTGTGGATAAAGAGGGCAATATTCAACTGAAAGTGCACATAGCTGATGTCTCACACTTTGTAACCCCCTTTAGTCCCTTGGACCAAGAAGCATACAAAAGAGGAAATTCTGTCTATTTTCCAGGTCATTGTATACCTATGCTTCCTCCTTCTTTATCTAACGATTTATGCAGCTTAAAACCTAATGAGACCAGACTGACTGTCACAGTCGAAATGGATTTTTCTAAAGAGGGAGAGTTAACCAATCACTCTATCTACCGCTCTTTTATACATAGCAAAAAAAGATTCACGTATGAAGAGGCCTTGCAAATTTTGGAAGGAAAGAAAAAAGATCCCTTTTTACCGCTCTTACGCCGTTTAGAAACTTTATGTCACTTATTGAAAGAGAAAAGAAGAGAGAGAGGGAGTATTGATTTTGCACTGCCAGAAACAGTCTTGGATATCGATGAAAATGGTAACCCAACAGGTGTTTCTCTAGTAGAGTATGATATTACCCACCAACTAGTTGAAGAGTGCATGCTCAAAGCAAATGAAGTCGTAGCGAAAGAGCTTTCCGATAGAGGTCTTTCTCTTATTTTTCGCGTACATGAAGAACCTTCAGAAGAGACCTTGCAGGATTTTTTCTCCTTTGCTCGATTGCTGGGATATTATATCCCTGGTACTCCCACGCAGGAAGATATTCAAACTTTATTTAAGAAAGCAAAAGATAGTACCCATCTACATAGATTGTCTGTTGCTTACATACGAAGTATGAAACTGGCCCTCTATTCTGCAGAAAATTTGGGACACTATGGATTGGCCCTGGAATATTATTCCCATTTTACAAGCCCTATTCGTAGATACACCGATCTTGTTATTCATAGACTCCTTTTTGAAGAGGAGGTAGAACATAAAGAGCTTTGTAAAATCGCAACACACTGCTCTGATCAAGAAAGAATTGCGATGAAAGCAGAAAACAGTGTAATTCACATAAAAAAACTCAGATTATTGCAGGAATATCAGAAAAAAGATCCCTACCGAGAATATATAGCAACAGTCACTAAAGTTCGCCCCTTCGGCATCGACTTCGAACTGGATAATCTTTTTTTGGAAGGTTCCTTCCACATCTCAGAACTAGGTGATGATTATTTTTTCTATGATGAAAAAAAACAATCAATCACAGGAAAATGGTCTAAGGAGATAATCGAATGTGGAACAAAAATGGTTGTTATGATTCAAGATGCCGATCTGGTAATGCAGGAAGCGAGCTTCTTTTTAGTACAGATTCATACCTCCAAAAAGAGAAAAAAGAAAAAATAATTCCCCTTCCTTCAGATTTTTATCAAGACGAAGATGTAACCAGGGTGGCAAAAAAACTGCTGGGTTGCACCCTGTATACTCTTATAGATGGACTCCTCACAGGAGGAATGATTGTAGAAACAGAAGGGTATGCAGGAGAAACAGATAAGGCATGCCATGCTCACGGTGGAAAAAGAACCAAGCGAACAGAAGCCATGTATCTACCGGGCGGGTTTTCTTATGTCTATCTCTGTTATGGACTGCACCACCTGCTTAATGTAGTTACTGGTAAAAAAGGAGTCCCTCATGCTGTTTTGATTCGTGCCATTGAACCTCTTTATGGTCTTTCCACTATATTAGAAAGAAGAAAAATGACCAAAATGGAAAGAAAACTGACAGCAGGTCCTGCTATGCTAACACAAGCTCTGGGCATCACACAAAAAGAGAATCAGATCTCTTTCCAAAGTGAAACTCTCTGGATAGAAGAGAAAACAAAAGAGCCAAAAGAGATTATCAGCTCCCCTAGAATTGGTGTGGCTTATGCTGAAGAAGATGCCCTTTTGCCTTACAGGTTTCGCATAAAAGATAGCAAATGGACAAGCCTTGCCAATTAAAAGAAAAAGACTGATTCTTACAAACATATGAAAAAATATTTTCTTACAGGTCTAGCTCTGCTCCTGCCACTGGCAGTCACCATTGCTATATTTGTTTTTGTGGTCGATTTTTTAACAAAACCCTTTATGGGATTTGTAGCTACAACTCTTGAACATACCAATCTAGCCTATTTTAGTTTTGGTCTTCTCTCCTCCGAGCAAGTGATCCGTTATACAAGCCAGTTTATCATCTTGATAGGACTCTTTTCTTTCACCTTACTTTTGGGGATATTTACTAGATGGTTTTTTTTCAAAGCCCTGATTACTCTATCAGATAAAATCTTACATAAGATACCTCTTGTGAATAAGGTCTATAAAACTACACAGGAGATCATTAAGACTCTCTTTGCCTCTGAAAAAAATTCTTTCAAGCAAGTAGTTTTAGTACCCTTTCCCCATAAAGGGACTTACTCTGTAGGGCTAGTAGCTAGGGAATCACCCGAAAGTTGTGAAAAAGCAACAGGAAAAGAGATGGTCTCCGTCTTTGTTCCCACTACCCCTAATCCAACTACAGGTTTTTTGCTTATGTTCGAGCGAAAAGACCTAGTCTTTCTTGATATAAAAACTGAAGAGGCTATCAAATATGTAGTCTCTTGTGGAGTAATCATTCCCAGCTCGCAATGAAGAAATACTTTTTTACGGGACTTGCCATACTCCTCCCCCTGGCCCTGACTCTCTGGATTTTCTCCTATTTGGTCGATCTTTTTACAGGTCCATTTTTGGAACTTGTCCGTGAACCTTTGCAAAAATATAGTGAAAACCTCCCCTTTTTTCCTAGGAAAGGAGGATTGATTCTCATCAGTCGTTTGATTGTTCTGCTGGGGCTTCTCATATTTACCTTTCTCTTGGGAATGATTGGAAGATGGTTTCTCTTCCGCTCTCTTATACAAATCACACAAAAAATTTTACTGAAGATACCTTTTATCCGTGTTATCTATAAAGTAACCAAAGAGATTGCATCCGCTTTTTTCGGAGGAGAAAAAAGCGGAGCTTTTCGATACCCCGTTCTCATCCCTTTTCCTTCGGAGACAAGTTGGTGCATAGGGTTTGTTACGGGAGAGACACTTCCTGAAGTGAAAAAAAAAGTAAGTGAAGATCTCATGCCGGTTTTCATCCCTACAGCCCCTCACCCTATTTCTGGATATATTGTACTCGCTTCTGAAAAAGAGATTAAAAAAGTAGAAATGAGTGCAGAAGAAGCTATCAAATTAACCGTTTCCTGTGGTGTAATCATGCCGGGAGAATCATAGATGAAACAGCGGATCATTTTATTACAGGTTGCCACCAACCAGAAAAAAATCGAAAGGCTCTATCAGACTCTCAACCACCACTTTGTGAAACAGGAACATATCATCATATTCGTTCCAGATGAGAAAACATTGCATTTTGTGGACGAGCTTTTATGGAAATACCCAGAAGAAGGGTTTTTACCCCACTCCATAGAAGAAAAACCTAGTAAGGAGTGGGTGGTTATCACTCAAAAAAGAGAAAATTTGAACCAAGCTCGCTATGCCTTCAACCTCTCCCCTACTCCTTTACTCCAAAAAGATTTTCTCTTGATCTATGACTTTGATGATAAGACTTCCCCTCACAAAAAGATGTTATCGCAAAAAAAATTTGAAGCTTACAAAGAAGCTAGATGGACCATCGAATCTAGATAATCTTTTTTTTGATCAAATCTTTCTTGCTACACTTTCATGAATTTTCTATAATTTAGCCCATTAACCTTAAAGGCATCAAAAAAATGACAAGACTTAGCAAACAAGAAAGACGTAGAAAGCAATCTCCTAGGAAGCATAAAACTCCTAGCGCCAAAACTGGTTCCAAAAAAGATAATCTACCTCAAGGCTATAAAGAGCATTTTAACGCTTTAGGAGAAAAACAAGAAAAAATTTACATCTCTAGGATTAGATAACCATGTCAAGACATCGCAGTTTCGGAAAAGCAACTAAAGCAGGAAAAAAACGTAACGTGTTGAAGCGATATGAGCGTATCGATGTTCTTCGCGACCTAGGTAAATGGGAAGACGGAAAAAATAAATCTGTTACAGGGCTTCCTAAAACCCCTGTGAAATAATCATGGAAGTCGAGGTAGAAACCTCTACTAAATCTTACTCCATAGATAAAGCATCTGTACAA
>CAYPKB010000061.1:0-7852 GCA_964411185.1 uncultured bacterium | reverse complement strand
TCCTCGAAAGAGGTCAACATGCTACTAAAAAATTTAATTCAGAGAAAGTCTCTAAAATCGGAGATAAAAAAGCGGAAATTCCATTGAATCCCAAATTGGTAAATAGAATGGTGATTACAATGGTAATGAGAAGAGCTATTTGTTTGTGGATTTTTTCTTTGCATATCTCTTTCCTCAGATAATCTGCAAATATGGAAGTTAACGAGATAGCAGTTGTCAAACAAGCTAAAGATACGGAAATAGCAGCAATAGCACCACCAACAGGACCGAGTAATTTTATGGCTATAGCATGGAGTAGTTGTTCTGAGGGAATTGATTTGTCCACCATCCATCCATGATTAGCTGAGATCCAGCATAATCCGCAATATGTAAGAAAGAGTAAAGAGGCAGCAATCAGCGTGGGAAATATGATTTTACGTAATAAAGATTGCATTCTTTCTTTGGGATTTTTTATTCGGATTTCAGCTTGGAAATAGGGGATAATAACCGATGCAAAAACAGAGGCAGCAATCAAATCCATTGTATTATACCCTCCTACCAATCCCATCGTAAAACTATCTATGGAAGAGGGGATATTTGGATTTTTTGGAGAAGTAATGGTAAGACCCATGAAAACCAAAATAGCCATGCTCAAAAGAAGAAAGGGGGTGATCAATCCTAAAAGAGGAAGCAGCTTTTCTTTTTTATAACAGCATCCAAATAAGAAGATAGTAAGCAGAATGCTAAAAGGAAGTAAAGGAATGGTCAAAAGATAGGGCTGTATAATCGCATGGATGAGAGTAACTAATCTAGGGATAACACCGAAGGGACCGAGGATCAGTAGAAGAGTAGAGAGTAGAAATAGGCCAGGAATTTTTCCTAAACGACCAAAAAAAGCGTAGTAATCCCCACGGAATAATACCATGGTGATGAGTCCGAAAAAAGGGACGCCTACAGCTGTAATAGCTAATCCTATTAAAGCAAACCAACTATGTTCTCCGACTGCTTGTCCAATAAGCAAAGGAAAGATTAGGTTACCAGCGCCGAAAAACATGGAAAAAAGAGCTAATCCAATGGTAAGGGTAGGGCTTTTTGAAGAGGTTAGAGGGAGAGACCTTTGTTGCATGCGAAATATAAATGGTAAATAAAAATTTAGAAGATAATATCATAAATAGTATCTTTAGTAAAAGGTTCGTTGTTTTTATTTTTTTCTAAAAAAGGAGAAAAATAAATATCCTAATGAGAGCGCGATCAAAATGATTCCTCCGAAAATATATCTTTTTGTTTCATCAGGATATTTTCCTGCCATCTCTTTCATAAAACGGTTTGCAAAGGTATCCGTCATATTCAATCCCCATACCAAAAAGGTGATGCCAACTATCAAGACGGCAAAGGCCACTATCTTTAAAAAAAATCTCATTTTTTAACCTACTATTTTACTTGTCTATCTAATCAAAGAAGCTTACATTCAAAAAAATGACTCTTTAATTCTTCTTTCTCGAACATTATTTTTTGAATTGCAACTATTTTTGTTGAAAATTTTTTAAAAAAAAAGAATACTTTCTTATTGTCTTTGGGGAGGTCTTCAATGCAAAAGAAAACCGATCTTGTAAAAGATTTCATAGAAAATTGTTGGCTTGCCAATTTCGACTCCTCATGTATTTCTGAAGTGTTATCTGAAAATTGTCTTCATCAAAAAAGTATAGGCAAATGTATCGGTATTGATAGTTTTATCAGTGATTGTCAGGATTGGTCTAAAGCCTTTCCAGATTATGGGACTAGAATACAAAAAATAAAAACTTATAAGAATTTCGTGATTTGTGATGTTCAAAGATTCGGCACACATCTGGATATCTATGAGTCTACTAATCCCGATAAAAAAACGATTCTCTCTACCTCTAGCTTTTTCAAGGAAATAGAAGGTCTTCCTCCAACGGGAAACTCTTATCTACTGCCTGCAAAATTGATTGTAGCTTTTGAGAAGAATAAAATATCTCAAATCATCATAGAAGAAGAGCCAGAAGGATTGATACAAGACTTGAAAATTGGAAATGTAGATGAGGCTGCCATTGCTAATGATAATTCTCTTCTTGATATCCAAACTCTCAGCCGTTTTTTGCAACATGCTTTTGATACCTCATTAACGAGGCGAGAGGTTGAATGTATTGCGCTTGGTTTTTGTGGTTTTAGTGCAAAGCATATTGCTGAAATTTTACAGATATCTTTTCGGACTGTAGAATCACATCTTCAAAATGGATATATTAAATTAGACTGCAGAGGAAAGCAGGAAATGCTTGAATGCATGTATGAGAGTAAAATGTTAACTCTATGGCTTGATCTAGGAAAATTATTGTTATTGCTTAGAAGAAGATGAAATATCCCTTCATTATGAATGCTTATACCTTCAAAAGAGGAGAGCCTCTTATGATGGAAATTAGCTGCTCGGAATGTGGTCAATACCTCATTACCTACCAAAAAGATGGACCCGGTCCTCTCAAAAGATGCTATTGGGATAGAATTCATGCACCTATGGAGATGTCAAAGTTGGAAGAAAAAGTTGATCAACCGGAAGAATTCTCTTGCCCTAGTTGTAATCTTTTAGTTGGGAAAAAGATTTTTTATAAAAAAGAACCTAGAATGGCTTTTGCTCTCATAGAAGGAACTTTTTGTCTGAAAGAAATTAGCTAAAGAGACTCCAGATAGGATTGGTAAATCTGTTCTGCTGTCTCTTGTAAGTCAAGCTGCAAAAATGATTTGTCAATTTGTTTGTCGTAATCACCTTTGAAAAAGTTCTCCAGCTCTTTTTTCCCTGCGGCAAAGCGTTTTCCATTTGGATCTCTATTATCCAAGCCTAATCTAGTCTCTAATTCTCCGAGATCATTTACATATAAATAAAAGCAGACTGTTTTTTCTCCAAACATTTCTCTCATCAAATCCATTTTTTCAATGGGCCAATCTAGAATTGGAAAAAAATTTTGGTCAAATGCTTCTATTACAGGTTGAAGAGGAGTTGCATAATAATTCCCGTAGAAATAGTTCAAAGCTATCAGCTGTTTTTCTTCATTCATTTGTAGAATCTCAGAAGCTTTTCTATGAATTTTATCAGTTTCATTTTTTCTAAGAGCTCGGGTGGTATAGGGTTTAATATAGATAAATCTATCATCCATTTTTTGTAATTTCCTGATTAGAGTACTTTTACCTATACCAGAAGGGCCGCATAGAAGTAGAAATTTTGTCTCTGCATGCAAAGACAAGGCAAGAGATATACAAATAACTATATATTTACAAAGTGTCATAACGGATTGCATTGATTCGGTTTTTCAATTTGATGGTTTCTTGCTCTACTTTTTCTTCCCAATTTTTGCAATCTACAGAGTAAGGGTAAAGAAGTCCTCTTGAAGAGTTTACAAAAACACCTAATCCATTTTCATTAAGGAGATCTTTTAAAACAGATAAATTTCCTCCTTGTGCTCCTATACCTGCCAATAAAATAGGTACATGGGAAGCTATTTTCTTACGGATATTTTGGTAGTCATAGTTTTCTGAGTTACTTGAGAGAATCAAAATGAGATTTTGATTTTGATTCCATCGTTCTAATGTAAAAGTAAGCACTTTTTCCCATAGCATTTCACCTGAAGATAGGGGCAACTCTTGTACGATTTTGGCACTTGGATTGCTGGTTTGAATCAATACTAAGGCTGTTTTAGAGGGATCTGAAAGGAAAGGAGAAAATACATCATCTCCCATGTAGGGATTGATGACAATTCCGTCAGCTTGCATATGGTCAAATAGGTTATGTACATAGGCTTGCATGGTATTGTCAATATCTCCAATTTTACAATCGATGAAAGCAGGAGTATCTTGGTAATGAGTGTTGATATATTGTACGATTCTCCGCAATAGATTATGACCTTTCGGATATTGATCATAGAAGGCTTTCTGTATTTTGAAAGCACAAGCATGCTCAGCTGTGATGTCTATTACCTTTGTCAGGAAAGAGTAAATGATCTCTTCTTTGGGAAGATGAAAAGTTTTCAAGACAAAAGGTATTTTATCAAAGTCAGGATCTAACCCTACACAGACTAAACTGTTTTTTTTCTGCATAGCATTGAAAAGTTTCTGAGTAGAGTTGTTTCCTATACAGGGCATAGATAGAGTTAATAGAAGTAGAAAAATAGTATAATATTTTTTCATATAAAAATCCTCAGTCGACGAAGTAATGCTTTGATTGTTTTTTTGCATGTAAGTGGTCCATGCAAGTCGCTTTAGCGGTATTTGTTTTTACACGATTTACCGTGATTTCATTTTTAGCCAAATTATTGATTTTGAGTTTGTTGTCTGTCATCAAATCTATTTCAGATATTTGATGTATTTTGAGAATTTTTGCACATCCATCATAGGTACGAATATCGAAATTTGTGGTCCGGTACAAGAGGATAGCAGCTTCAATGGTATTCAAAGCATTTGTCTGATTGACCCTTCCTTTACCACCTCTTTTATATATTTCAGTTTCTGCTTTAGGAGCTACACCGAATCCTCTTCCATCATGAGCTGGTATATGAATCAATAGACTAGGTTTGTCTTTTACTTGAGACATGTCTGCAAGGGCTTTGAACAATTGATTTTGACAATCACAAGAACTATCGAGGTAAATTTGCCCACTATTACAGCCTGAGTCTAATCGTACTAGGATAGATTCTTGAGTGGGAAAATCGGAAATCTCTTTTGGAAAACAGGTGACGATGTAGTAGGATTTCCAAGGATCATTTTCTAGATAGTAATGATCTATATTGAAATAACGGTTTTCATTCTCAAAGAGAATAGCCACCTTTTTTCTTTCAATCAAACCTTCAAACTGTTCTATGCATCGTTTTTCTTTTTTCGAAGATTGCTTAGTAAGATCAATGAGTTTTCCTTTCGTTTGAAATTTTTTCTTTAAAAAATGAATCAATTCATCTTTATCACTACCTCGAATATCTGAATATATGGCTGCATTGAAGATAGCAGGATAGCAGATGTTAGAAACATCCACTTCCCTTATCAAAATGCATTTCTTAGTTTTATCCTTATTACTAATTAGAGCATGAAATGCAGATAAATCCTCGCTTAACTGATTTTGGAATTTCACATCGATATCAGAAATCTTTATATAGAAAACATCTAATTGTTCCTTGTCAAGGCTCTCAGGAAGGCAATTAATGAAGCTAATTTCATAAGCTGATCTGATGCGATGATTTTCATCTTCGAAAAAAGCAGGCATCATCCACTTGACACCTGAATCATTATCGATAGGGCCACCATAATATACTTTGAATTGGTCATCCTTGAAATAGAGTAGTTGTTCTACAATATGAGGATAAGATTCAGGCAAAGTAATCTCCGCAGTCAAACATTTCGTAAGGCAAAAAAATATCCAAAATAGTTTTTTCATAATCACTCCTTGCTAACTATTTTTTCTGTATAGAAAGCATCTTGTAGAAGTCTGAACGCTTCTCTTTTTTCTGGTTTATAAATCATATGTTTTCCTAGCATTCGATTACATTTGTTGTTAGAACATACGAAGAATTTATTATCGTTATTTCCTCGATAATGAAACCTATCCTTATAACATCGAAGTAATCTGCCTTTGCCATCTTTTTGATAGTAAGCTGCTAGAGTCTGACAAGAGAGACAAAAAATTTTCAACATAGAGGGTGTGCCACGTGCTTTTTGGTATCTATCTGTTTTGAATTTAAATTGGGATGGATCAGGGATTTTACTATTTGATACAGATGACATTTTTTTCTCCATTGATAGTTAATTTTGGTGAAGAAGAATACACAATTAGTTTTTCTTTTGACAATCCGTATTAAATACCTAGATATTTTTCCTTTAATCGTTAGCTATCGAGATAGGCGTTGCACTATTCTTTTTTTTTCGTTAGAGAAAATAGATATGAGAAGATTATTGTTATTTGTTCTATTTTTATCGGTTCATATTAACGGCCAAGAACCCCAACCTCCTGCCTCTTCGAGTCAACCGCAGGCTGCAACCAAAATAGAGATCAGACCTACCGCCAGAGATTATGAAATCCAAGATCGATTAGAAGCTATTCTGGAAGCAACAGAATGGTTTATACGCCCTCAGGTTGAAGTGAAGGAAGGAGTAGTTTTTCTTCGCGGAATAGCAACGAGTGAAGAGTATAAAAAATGGGCAGGAGATCTAGCTAGAAATACCCAAGATGTATCTGCAGTTGTCAACCGGATGGAAATCGAACAACCCTCTATTTGGGATTTTCATCCAACATTGCTTTCCTTAGAAGAGCAGTGGAGAGATATAGTGCAGGTTCTACCGAGCCTTGCTTTTGGAATATTTATCCTTTTTTTGACTTGGCTTATTGCAAAATCTGTTATTTCTTTCATGAGGAAGGTGCTGGCTAAAAGAATCCCTGGTCAGCTGCTACAAGAAGTGTTGGCCAGAGGAACAGGATTTATTGTCTTCCTTTTTGGTTTCTACATCATATTTCGGATTTTGGGACTTACTACCATTGCCTTTACCATCATTGGTGGTACCGGTATTTTAGGTGTTGTATTAGGTATTGCTTTTCGAGATATCACAGAGAATCTCTTGGCTAGTATATTTCTAAGTATCCATCACCCCTTTCGTAGCGGAGACTTAATCAAATTAGATGAAATTATAGGATATGTTCAAAGATTAACTATTCGTTCTACTGTTCTCATGGGACTGGATGGAAATCATGTGCAGATACCCAATGCTACTGTTTATAAAAGTATTATTCACAATTATAGTGCGAATCCCAATAGACAAGAGAACTTTGCCATCACATTAGGAAACGAAGAGACTGTAACAGAAGCCCAAGATGTAGCTATGAAAGTATTAGAGAATCATCCGGCTGTATTGAAAGATCCTGAGCCTTTAGTTCTTCTAGAAGATTTAGAGAAAGCTACTGTTACCTTGAGAGTTTACTTTTGGTTTAATGGAAAAGAACATAGTTGGTTGAAGGTAAAATCATCTGTAATGAGATTAGTCAAAAGAGCTTTCCAAGAGAAAGATATCGTTATGGCAGGAGAGGGAAGAGAACTTGTTTTTCCTGAAGAGGTACCTATTAGGATTGTGGAAGGTAGAGGAGAGGAGAAAAGAGGGGGTAAGCCTCCAAAAGAGTCCGGTTCTATTGCTACCACTTCTGAAAATGACCTTAGCAATGAATATGAAGATATCAAAGAACAAGAAAAGCTATCCAGGAAACCAGAGACAGGGGAAAAGAATCTACTAAATGAAAAGAAATAATAGCATTTTCCTCTAATTGATTTTTTCTCTCACTCCCACATATCATGAGAAAAAATTTTCAGGAGAAAAATGTCTTTTGTCCTACGTCTTCATAGAGCTCTTTTTTTTCTTCGAAATAGGGGAGTGCAAGTTGTTGTATTACTTACTGCCTATCTATTGTTAGCTCCATATTTGCCCTCATTGGCACCCAAATTCTTTTATTCTGTCAGTCTATCCATCAAAGAGGTCTTGATTTGGATATTGCCTTTAGTAGTTGCTCTATTTATAGGGCATGCGATCAGCTCTTTTGAAAAAAAAGCTCCACTTTTCATAGCAGTTCTTATTATTTTCGAAATGTTTTCCAATTTGAGTAGTGTATGGTATGCCTACTTTGCAGGTCATCTTACCGCAAATTTTCTCACTGAAGTACCTCTTCCTACTACAGGGGATGATTTTTTACCTTTATGGAAATTTCCTTTTTCTAAGCCTTCTTGGTGGTCTGCTGATAAGGGAACTATCGTTGGGCTGGTATTAGGAATACTCTCTCTCTTTTTGACAAAGTTCAAATGGAAAGAGAAAATAGAAAAAGGAAAAGAGTTTGCTCAAA
>CAYPKB010000060.1:6404-8005 GCA_964411185.1 uncultured bacterium | reverse complement strand
AGCATGGCAACAGCAAGCAGGATCACTCGCAAAGTTAACAGGAACTGCATGTACCCCATCTGGCAGGATTCGAGATTTTCGGCGTGAATTAGAGGGATACAAATTTACGGCGGCGCTTAACCTGCCGATTCAAGGTGCGGCAGCAGAAATTACTTTACGCGCTATGATACGATTTACCCCATTTCTATCGGAAGAATGCCACCTTGTAAATGTGATACATGATGAGTTGCTTTTAGAAGTACTAGAATCCCAAACCTCAACTTATGCTTCGCTCGCTCAAGAGGCGATGGAAAAAGCTTTTTTAGATATTTTTCCCAATGCAAAGGCCTATTTACAGGGGCTTGTTGAGGCAAATATCGGGCAAAATTGGGGTGAATTAAAATAAAGGAGGCCGTATGTCCAGACAGCAAATAGAAAAATCATCATCAGTTCAAACAGTTTCAAGAAAAGAACCAGACCCATTCTTGAAATGGAAATTTGAAATCAATGAAGACACCGGGGTTTCAGAGTTCAAAACAGTTGAAATGTCAGATGGCAGCAAGTTAAGCGAAAAAAAGATAGCGGATGCGATGAAGAGAGCTTCTGGAGCCGATGACCTTGCAGTCGGAGAAAGAATACTTCATAAAATTGCCCGTGGCCTATCTGCAGAAAGTCTTGAGCATCGTATCAATGAAGTTGCTGCATTACTTCCTGGATTTGAGCCGCAAAACGAAACAGAGGCAATGCTTTTTGGCCAATTCCTAGCACTCAATGACTCAGGAATGAAATGTCTTCGGCTTGCAAATCTCCAAGATCAAGGGTTCTTTCATACTGAAAAACTGTTTACATTAGCTCATAAATTGTTCAATACAGCCAATCAGACGATGCAAACAATTTTAAAGTGTCGAACTGGAGGGCAGCAGACCATTCAAGTGGTTCATATGCATAATGAAGGTCAAGCAATTGTCGCTCAAAACCTCTCCCATAATCCCAAGGGGGAATGACAACTTTTTTTAAATTGAACCCCAAGGATCATTGTGAGTCAGTGTACAGCAAAAAGTAAAAGGTCAGGAAAGAGATGTCTCAAATGGGCTATTCGTAAAAGAAACACTTGTCATATGCATGGTGGTAGGGGGAATGGACCTCTTACCAAGAGAGGAAAAGAACGTGCACGAAAGGCAGCTTTCCGTCATGGAGCCTATACGAAAGAAGCCAAAAAACTCCATCAGGATGCGATGGATTTAATTCGTAAGTCGAAAGACACAATACGAAATTTTTGATTATATGGCTTATTCAGGGAGGAAATCCCTGAAAGAGCAATGAGTGCTTTGGCTAAAATGACGGTATTTCACCCGTACAGGTGTTTTCATTGAAAAACTAATTTTGAGAATTTTGGTATTTTATGAATAATTCTTTGTCCTCGTTTTTCTAGACAACTCCTAATTTTTCTGATAAACTCGTTTCCTTAACAATCAACGGTTATTTGAAAAATAGATGAGTGCTTCAAGAATTTTACCCCCTTAAGACCTGCCTCTTGACGGTATTTTTATGGGTAAATTTTTAAATTAAAGCACTTATGAGTGAAAAATCATCTTCTTTATCAAAACAAATTTCTAAACGTC
>CAYPKB010000060.1:5207-6394 GCA_964411185.1 uncultured bacterium | reverse complement strand
TCGCACGTTTGCTATCATTAGTCATCCTGATGCCGGGAAAACGACTTTAACGGAAAAGCTTCTTCTTTATTCGGGGAAAATACGCACCGCAGGGATGGTACGTGGTCGCAAGGGTAGAAAACTAGCTACCTCTGATTGGATGTCTCTCGAGCAAGAAAGAGGAATATCAATCACTGCTTCGGCTATGCAGTTTGTCTACAAGGATATTGTCATTAACATTCTTGATACTCCCGGACACGAGGATTTTTCTGAAGACACATATAGGACACTTACTGCGGCTGATTGTGCAATCATGGTAATCGATGCAGCAAAAGGAGTTGAAAAACAAACTCGTAAGTTATTCGAAGTTTGTAAACTAAGAAATATTCCTGTTCTCACTTTCATTAATAAAATGGATATGCCTGGGCGAGATCCTCTCGATCTTATGGATGAGGTAGAAAAGGTACTAGACATCCATTCTTTTGCTTACAATTGGCCTATCGGATCAGGGAAACAATTTTGTGGTGTATATGATCGCATACTCAAAGAGTGCCAGCTATTTACACGCTCTTCAGCAGGAGGCTCAAGTAGAGTTGCTATGAAGAAGGTTCCTTTAGAAGAAAGGACACTAAAAGAGCTCATAGACCAAACAGAGCTTGAAAAGTTGAAACATGATCTGGCTCTCCATGAAGAAGCGGGTAATGAGTTTAATCTAGAAGCTTTTCTTTCAGGAAAAGTAACCCCCATATTTTTTGCATCTGCTCTATCGAACTTCGGAATTGAACCTTTTTTTGATGCTTTTATCCATTTAGCTCCCCCGCCTTATGGTAGATTAGCAGATAGTTACAGCGGGGAAGAAATTTTTATCGATCCTATTAAAACCCTCTTCAGCGCGTACGTTTTCAAAATTCAATCAAATATGGATCGCAATCATAGAGACAGTATGGCTTTTTTACGTATTTGTTCGGGAGAATTCGCAAAAGATATGACAGTTAAGCATCATAGATTGAAGCGATCAGTACGGTTGGCAAGACCTCAAAGCATGTTTGCGGGCGAAAGAATTACCCTAAGCGATGCTGTTGCCGGTGATATCATTGGTGTGATAAATCCCGGAGTCTTTTTTATAGGAGATACCGTGTCGATAACGGGTGGTTTTGATTTTAAACCTCTTCCACAGTTTCAGCCGGAGATCTTTGCTAAAATCACCC
>CAYPKB010000060.1:0-5197 GCA_964411185.1 uncultured bacterium | reverse complement strand
AGTAAAAGAAAGTCTTTCGATAAAGGAATGAAACAATTAGCGGCTGAAGGGGTTGTTCAAATTCTTTATACACAAGATGACTTTGACTCTCTGATTTACGGGGCTGTAGGAAAGCTTCAATTTGAGGTGATTCAATATCGATTAAAAGATGAATACCAAACTGAGACAACTCTGTCGTTTTTACCTTATCAATGCAGCGCTTGGATTATTGGGGATATTTCTACTTATAAAAAACCATTTAATTCGGCTCTTGTTCGAGATAAAGAGGATAAATATATGGGGCTTTTTGGTTCTTCATGGGAAAAGAACCATGCGATTAAAGAAAATCCGTCTCTTGAATTTAAAGATATAACATATTGAGCCTATGAGATCAGTACACTTTATATTAAAAAATAAAAAATTCCTTTTGTTTGGTCTTTTGCTCACGTTGTTTTCTACTTTTGGGCAAACATCCTTTTTGTCGATTTTTACGGTGGATCTGCAGAAAAAATTTCAATTAACTCCTGGAGAAATGGGGCTGATTTATTCAGTTGCAACACTGCTAAGTGCTATCGCGATTTCGTATACAGGACGTTGGATTGATAGAATAGAGTTAAAAAAATTCACTCTATTTGTCACACTGCTTTTTGCTTGTGCATGTCTTAGCATGGCCACAACCTCTTCTCTTTTATTTCTTTTCATGAGTTATTTTTTACTGCGCTATACATGCCAGGGATTGATGTGTCATACCTCGATGGTCAGTATGGCTCGCTATTTTCATCAAGAGCGTGGAAAAGCGTTAAGTATCGCAGCTCTTGGATATCCTCTCGGGGATGCCTGTTTGCCAATAGGTATAGCTGTGATTCTTCAATCCTATGGAATCGGGGTGACATGGTGGATACTATTTGGATTTGCGGCGATGATAATCATTCCTCTGCTGTCCTATTTATTGGGGGATCATGATGTTCGACATCAAAATTATCTAGCGCATCTTGAAAAACAAAAGGAAGAATCCTCCGGATTTACCCTTAAAGAGGTGCTGCAGGATTGGAAGTTTTATTTTGTGACACTGGGTATTCTTGCTCCGGGGTTTGTTAATACCGGAATCTTTTTCCAAAACGCAGAGCTCATGCAAACAAAAGGATGGCCTGAATATGTTTATGCAGCCTCTCTTGTGAATTATGCGCTTGGCAATGTTTTGGGTTCTTTTATTTCCGGGGGTTTGATTGATAAATTCAAATCTACTCGAATCATCACCTTCTATCTCTTCCCTATGTTAATAGGGCTAATTATCTTGCTTCAAATGGCTCCCATTTGGGCTATTTATATTTTTATGCTTGGAATCGGGCTCAGTCAGGGAGCTTCTTCAGTAATTGTAGGTGCTGTATGGGCGGAGCTGTATGGATCGAAATATTTAGGAACTATTCGCTCCTGGGTTTCTGCTCTTAAAGTGCTATTCACGGCAGTGTCTCCAGTTCTTTTTGGATTTTTAATTGATCGCAATATTTCATTTTCTGTAATTCTTCTCTTTTGCGTTATTTATACGCTTTTATCTATAGGCTCGCTGATGACGGTTACCTTAAAATTAAAAAATACAGCACCTAGAGAGGTATAAGTCTGATGCGTTGCTTACTGTGTCATTCTTCCTCCACTTTCTTTTCCCGAGATAAAAAGCGGGAATACCGGCATTGCGGCTATTGTGATCTTATTTTTGTTCCTGCCAAAGATCACATATCTTCTTCTCAAGAAAAAAATGAATATGACCTCCACGAAAATGATCCTACAGACTCAAGCTACAGAAATTTTTTAAGTCAAGTAATCAGGCCGCTTGAAAAATACACAACTTCCGGAATGAAAGGACTCGATTTTGGATCAGGGCCCGGACCAACACTGCACCTTATGTTAACTGAAAGAGGGTATCAGATGGAGCATTACGATCCTTTTTTTGCTCCTCATGATCCTCTACTTCAAATGCAATATGATTTTGTGACTTCTACTGAAGTTGTAGAACATTTTAACGATCCTCAAAAATCCTGGTCTTTGTTAGCAAGACTTGTAAAACAGGGAGGGTGTTTAGCTGTCATGACCCTTTTTTGGGATTTGACGATTAAGAATAATTTTTCACAGTGGTGGTATAAAAATATTCCAAGTCATGTTGCCTTCTATTCTCATAAGACTTTGCATTGGATTGCGAAGAGCTTTTCTTTTCAGTTAATTCATATTGAAAAGCGAGTAGCAATTTTTAAAAAGCTATGATATTTCCCCACGCAAACGCTTTGAATTTAAAGGAATTTTTCCGTTTCAATCAGAATAAGATTAATTCATTCTCCCCTAGAAAAATTGGCTTTGGCTACATTTGTGCAGAAAAAAATAGGTTTAGAAAAAATTAAAGTCTTCATATTCAATGCTGTCTTTTGTGACAGATAGGGCAATCAGCTGCTTTCTCATATCATGAGTGAGGCGTTGAGGTCCACACATAAAAATCTTGCGTTCTTTATAGTCGGGACATTGTCTTGTGATTTCATTGCAAGAAAAGCGTTTATTATCCTCAGAACAAAAAGTAAAAATCCTAATTCCTGAAGCGTTTGATTTTAACTTCTCAAATTCTTTGAGAATAGCCAAATCAGATCGATTATGGCAGCAGAAGAATAAATCAATAGTTTTTCCGTGGGCAGGTTTTAGCGAATGCATCCAAGACAGGAACAAGGCAATCCCGATGCCACCTGCAATCCAAATTTGTTTTTGATATGATCGATAATCAAGGCGGCCATAAGGCCCTTCTATCAAAGCTGTCCAACCAGATTCAAGAGAGTGATGAAGAGCTTTTGTGTAATCTCCTCTACTTTTTACATGAATGAGTAAATTATTACTCTTCTCATCTCGAGCTAGAGTAAAGGGATGCTGCTCTTTTGAAAAGTTTGGCTCTCGAAAATATATGAACGCATATTGCCCGGGAATACATAAGATATTTTTATTTTTCGCTGTGAGAGTAACTTTTAAAAGGGTTTCATTGATAGCATCTACTTTTGCCACCCTGTATTGAACTGGTTTTACAAGAAGCGCATAAAAAACTTGTTTGTAAGCAGCACACCCCAGCCCTATCAACGCTGCCAGATACAATAATGAATTCGATAAATCGTTGCCTATGGCTTTATCGGAGAGAAAAAAGTGAAGGAAACTAAGTAAAAAAACAATACTCATCCATTTATGAAGTATTTTCCATAGATGGTAAGGCAGTAATTTAAAGATCGTGATTGCTAGTATCAGTGTCATGAAGATAAAAGCATAAGATCCTAAATTTACCGACAATCTGTGGTGTACAGGCAGTGGGTATAAGAAATAAGATGACAAGCTCCATCGAGCCCATTTCAATGAAAAGGTTAGAATGTGAATGATTAAGCAAGAATATCCTACCTTCCCTAAGAACTGATGAAAGCGAAAAACCTTATCGAGCCCCCAAAACCAGTCTTCTAATTTTTTCCATTTTGTAATGAAGAGAAAAGAAAAGGAAAAAACGAAGAAGCTTGCAGCCCCAAAAATGGAACCAATGGAATTCACTTGATGCAAGAAGCCTCTTGAATGCCAAAGCCCTGGATTCAACAAGACCCAAAAAGCTAGGAAAATCCAAGGAAGAGATTGAATTAGTAGAGCTTTAGAGCTTTTATTCATATAAATCATTCTGCTGTGTTAATCGATGCTATATAAGAATTAAGATAAATATCTCAAGGCAAGAAGCCCTAGGTCATTTGCTACACAAACTCTATTGCAGGTGGCTTGATTGAATAACAGTTCTATGAAGGCTGCATTTTACGCAAAATTTCCGCAAATGCTCTGAATTTAAAGGAATTTTTCCGCATCAATCAGGATAAGATCAATTCTTTCTTCTCTGGAAAAACTGACTCTGGCATATTCTTATGTATTCAGAGTTCTATAGTGGATGGGTCTGAAAATCCTTGTGTCGCCGGTTCGATTCCGGCTCTGGCCATATTATCTCTCACTAAATAAATTGAAAATCTCTCCTTTAACTGATAAGCTTATCCTGCATAAATAATTTGAGAGCGTGGTTTGAATAGTTCTGACTTTCAAAGCCTAGTAAAAAACCTTGCTAGGTTGTCTCAAGAGAATGAATGGTTTGAATGTAAATGCAATAAAGCAAATCCCCAAGAAATAGGCGAGTATATTTCTGCCCTTTCCAATGGGGCGGCTTTATTGGGACGTCGCGATGCATATATCTTATGGGGAGTTGAAGATTCAGATTATTCAATTGTTGGTACTAATTTCCGTCCAAGAACTACAAAAGTTAAAGGACAAGAACTTGAAAGCTGGCTGACTTTACATTTAGACCCCCAGATTAATCTTCAGATTTATGAAGGAGAGGTTGATGATAAATATGTGGTTCTATTCGAATTTGCGTCTGCGACTCATCGCCCTATTCGTTTTAAGGGAATAGAATATATTAGAATAGGTTCTTACAAGAAAAAGCTCTGCGATTGTCCTGAGAAAGAAAGAGAGCTATGGCGCATACTCGGCCAAACAACTTTTGAAAAAGGTATTGCAAAAAAGAATCTTTCTCCTGAAAAAATTCTGACTTTGCTTGATTATTCTACCTATTTTGATCTAATGCAAATAACTTACCCAGAAAATAGACAAGGTATTCTTCAAAGGCTGGTTTCAGAAAATTTGATCTCCCATTCGGATAATGGGGGCTATGATATTCTCAATCTTGGAGCCATTCTTTTTGCAAAAAACTTAAACGACTTTGATCGTCTTGCTAGAAAAACCCTCAGAGTTATTTTTTACCAAGGAGATAGTCGCATAAAAACGATAAAGGAATTTGAAGTAAAAAAAGGGTATGCTTTAGGGTTTGAAGAAGCAATTACTTACATCAATGATCAGCTTCCACAGAATGAACTTATAGGCGAGGCTTTTCGAAAAGAGGTAAGAATGTATCCTAAAATTGCTATTCGAGAATTGGTAGCTAATGCATTGATTCATCAAGACTTTTCAGTTGTAGGAGCGGGTCCAATGGTAGAAATTTTTTCTAGTCGAGTTGAAATTTCAAATCCAGGGTTGCCTGTGATAGATATTCTACGTTTTATAGATGAGACCCCTAAGTCACGTAATGAAATACTAGCCAAGCTCATGCGAAGACTCAATTTATGTGAAGAGCGTGGTACTGGAATTGATAAAGTTATTTTTGAAATAGAACTTTATCAAC
>CAYPKB010000059.1:5002-8034 GCA_964411185.1 uncultured bacterium | reverse complement strand
GGATATTTCAATAGAAAGCGAGTCGCCCGGCATCCCAATACAGGATTACTCTCTTTTCTGAGATTCAAAATTCCTTCCGGTAGAAATTCTGCCTTATCTGCTCCAATATCAAAAACACGAATGACTACTTTCTTATCCGGCATCTTCTGCAGAATCTTTGCATAGGTATCATATTGGAGCTCTTCATCAGGAAAACTACCACTCTCTAAGAAAAGATATTCTGAGCGAAAAAGACCTATGCCGGCCAGTTCTTGCTCCTCAATTTTTTCAATATCATCAATTCTTTCTAAATTGCCGAAGAGTTGAATGGGAGAGCCATCTTTCATCTCGCTGTTTTCCAATAACTCCTCTTTTTTTTCTTCTTTCTGAGAAGAGGAAAAAAAGAGCTGTATATCTTTTTTTTCCGGATTGAGAATAATCTCTCCTTTTGAACCATCTACAATGATTTTTTCCGGATGGAGTTCTTTGATTTGATCCAAATCAATTCCTCCTACATAGGGAATTCCGCGGGCCCTTGCTATGATAGCTGCATGGGAGGAAATACCACCTAGATGGGAGACAAAACCAACCATCAAGGCAGGTGGGATTTCTGCAATAAAAGAGGGAACCAATTCCTCAAAAATGAGAACAGAACTAGGTGGAATATAGGTATTTGTTTTCTTCTGTAAGAGATGACTCAGCACCCTTTTCGAAATATCAGATACATCTTGGATCCTTTCATGGAAGGTAGGACTCAAATCAGAAAAAGAGACTTTATATGAGTTGATACTCTCCATGAATATCGTTTCAGGATTTTTTTTCTGATGGCGTATTTTTTCCTCTATTTCTGTAGTAAGAAAAGGATCGTGAAGCATCTCTAGATGTGTCTCTAGAATACCTACAATTTCTCCCAACCCCTCATTGTCCAACTTGTTTTGTAATCGTTTGATTTCTCTTTCAGAGGAAGAAAGTGCCTTTCGATATCGTTTGACCTCTTTTTCCACCTCCGTCTTCTCGTTTAGCGTATAAGCTGGAATATTTTCCTCAGAAACCTGATGAAAATAGGGTCTTCCTATCGCCTTGCCTTGGCTAAGCGAGATACCCTTCATCGTTTTGGAACTCATAGATCCTCTCCAAAACAATTTTCGAATGCTTCTGTGAGTCTGTCCATCACTTCCGGTGCATCTTCTCCTTCAATGGTAACCATGATATGAGAATTTTTCTTAACAGCCAACAGTAGAATCCCCAGAATGCTTTTTGCATTGACCGTCTCTTTTTTGTAGGTAAAAAATACTGTAGAGGAAAAGGGTTGCAACAATTGGACAATAGTTGTTGCAGGTCTTGCATGCAGACCTAATCGGTTTTTAACCTTGAGTGTGGATGTTAGCTTCACGGGCTTTTCTACGTTTGGTGATTACATCTAGCAATTTGCTGTTAAATTCTTTGGCAGAATGATATCCCATCTCTTTTAGGCGATAATTCAAAGAGAATGTCTCAATTAAAAGGACCACATCCCTGCCCGGTTTTACGGGCAATACATGGTAAGGTACGCTTACATCTAAAATTTCACAGAATTTTTCTTCCAGTCCCACCCTGTCATAAAAATGTGTATCATCCCACTGTTCTAGCTTGATTACCAAATCTACTTTTTTATCCGGCCGCACGCATACGGCTCCATACAGATGAGCGACATTGATGATCCCTATCCCACGTATTTCCATTAAGTGTCTTGTTAATTCCGGCCCTGAACCTTCTAAATAGGAGCCTTCTTTTTTTTTCACTCGAACTACATCATCGGAGATAAGCCTATGACCTCTTTCGATTAAACCAAGGGCTGCTTCGCTTTTTCCTACAGAAGAATCTCCTTGAATCAAGACACCTACTCCAAAGACCTCCACAAGAGTTCCATGCAGAGTGATACTAGGTGCAAATTCTTCCAATAGATGGTAGGTAATTTTACTGAGCAAGTTGGTAGCAGGAAGAGAAGATCGAATGAGAGGAATTTTGTACTCTTCACAAATTTCTATCAACTCTTTGGGTGGTGCAAGTTTTCTAGCGATGACAATACAAGGAGTTTTTTTCGTAATCACAAACTGTATTCTTTCTACACGAGTAGGAAGATCCAGCTCTTTGAGGTATTCGATTTCTATTTTACCGAAAACGACCATCCTGGTAATGACCAGGTTTTTCTTATATCCGGAAAGACTCAGACCAGGTCTATGCACCTCAGGTTTGGAAATTTTGCGGTTGATCCCTTGCTTGCCGGCTATCAACTTCAAATCCAATTGACTCTGGTATGTTAGAAAAAATTCCTCGACTCGGTAGACCATAATTAGGTTGCTACCTCTTCTAAGTAAAAAGCCAGCCAATCGGAAAAAGTCTCAAAGGCAAGGGTAGATTCCGGATCATCATATCTAGAGAGAGTGTTATCAATAGAAGAATAATGAATATTGCCCATCCCTTCCATAGGATGCCACTCTGTGAAAAAACATTGATAAGTATGAAGACCAAAAGATTCATAAAAAGGGATCAGAGAATGGGGAGGAATGACTCCGCTTAAGTTTTCTCGTACCTCTTCTTTGATTTTTTGGAAGTGAGAAACCACCTGTTCTGCTCGCAATATCCCGGTATCTGCTGATTTACTAAAACCATTATGTATCCGAAAAAAAGAGAGATAATCTTTAGGTAGCATGGGTTGAAAATGAGAAGATAATTCCTGTATCCCATCCTCATGAAGAGGAATCCCCCCTCTATAAAAGGAAGATTCATTATCTGTAATATAGACCATCTCTGCGAAATACTTTCCTCTTTTATCTTCTAAAAGATAGATGCCAACATCTGCTAATCTTGAAAAGAAGGCTCCCATAGATTGAAAGAGTTTGGGATGAAAAGGTATGGTTTTTGTCCAAAATCGGTAAGAAAATTCTACTCTGATATCTTGAGGTAAAGATGAGAGTTCAATCCACCCCTTCGGAACTGTAGAGAGTAGATTTTTAGCCTCTTGATAGGTTAAGTGATCAATATGCAGGGGGATCACTTTTTTATATCTTGTA
>CAYPKB010000059.1:4346-4992 GCA_964411185.1 uncultured bacterium | reverse complement strand
GATCCACAATCGCATGCATTGGCATAATTAGGTATTCTTACATCTCCAAGAGGCAAGAATACCTAATCAAATGATCTAGTGCAATAGTAGTTCCCCTTTAGATGGAGAATGATGCTTAATTTTTATCACCTTCCGGCATCTTTGGACGCATAATAGTTCCGGAAAAAATACCGGGACTTGCTAAATTCCAAGTAGACCAACTAGACCAACCTGTTCTGCGACTATTGCCCTCTTTTTTACTCTCCTTCTCTTTTTGAACTTTTCCTTTCACTTCATCTTCACTTTCATCCATTGATGAACTTTTTGTGGTCCCAAGAAGAGCTTTAGATGGAGATTGTCCTTGGGAATTTTCGTTCTCTTCCCATTTTTTTTCTTCTGTAAACTCCTCTCTTAATCGTTCGGCTCTTGTATGATCCATTTTTTGAGCTGGTGGAAAATCTTCAAATATCTGTTGCAAACTCTTACCGCTTGCTTGCGTTGGTGAGTAGGTGACCTTTTTTTCTTCTGAACCCTCTTGTTCAAGATGTAATAAAGCGTGCTGAACTGCATTAAGAACTTCAATAATTTTATCTGATTTTGGCCCACTCCCATGAAGAATGTTTACAAAATCTTGCATCAATTGTTGGTTTGCTTGCATTTTTTCAAA
>CAYPKB010000059.1:3653-4336 GCA_964411185.1 uncultured bacterium | reverse complement strand
AGTTCTCCTGTGTTAGAAGTCGCATTAACTGACATTTTTCCCTCCAAAATTAAAAAAGAGTAAAAGTTTAAATCCTTTCTTATTGCTTTTCAAAGAAAAAAAGATCTTTGAGAAACAGTTTTTTCTTTTAGATAAAAAAAAAGCCCTAATCCAAAAGATTAGGGCTTAGAAAATCGCAAAGATTGGGATATTTCTACTATCTGTGAATTATTTTTCTAAAGAGTCGTCCGATTTTTCCTTTTTTTTCTTTTTCTGGATTTCGGATATCTATTCCATCTAGCAAACTGGGTCGTTGGATTTTGAATGTAGTAGGTTCTTTTAGCCGAGTATATGCAGGTCTAGACATAGGAGGACGAGGAGATTTTAGTTTTTTTGGTTTGGGAATTTTGGGAGGAACGGGTGGTTTAGGCTGCGCTGTGATATCGACTTCTGCCAACCACAATAACATGGACTTCATTTGTCCAAGATTATCGATACCATTTTGGGCATTTCTTACTTGATTAACCATAGAATCTTTTACCCGAGGAGAAAGCTGACGCGTGTCTAGCCATTTCCTATAAGAAGAGATAACAGCTTTTTTTATCCTTATATCATCTTTTCTTTCTTTTTCTTCTGCTATCTGTGCTAGTTCTTTAGCAGAAAGCTCTTTAGTTTCTTTTGTATCAGAAGTTTTTGCCTTTGGG
>CAYPKB010000059.1:0-3553 GCA_964411185.1 uncultured bacterium | reverse complement strand
TGTACAAGAGAGGAGTTACCATTCTCAGAATCTCTCTTCTCTTGAACAGAAGCTTCTGTAACTACAGTTTTTTGTACGGAACTAGATGTTTTAGGAGCTTCATTAGTTTTTGCCTTTGGGTGTACAAGAGAGGAGTTACCATTCTCAGAATCTCTCTTCTCTTGAACAGAAGCTTGTGTAACTACAGTTTTTTGTACAGAACTAGATGTTTTAGGAGCTTCATTTTCTTGAGTTGGAGGGAAAGTCTTAGGCTTTACCTTTTCTAACAGAGGACTTTTACTGCTTTCTGCAGTAGGAACTACCGATTTTTGTTGAGGAATAACAGATAAGCTAGTGGTTGTAGAATGGTTGCTCTTTGAAAAGATATGCTTCAAAGATTGTACAAAAGATCTTTTTTTGCCTTTGTTGGAAGAGGTACTATTTACTTGCTCTTTTTCAACTTGTTGTTGTTCTTCTGCAAAAGGTGCATCAATTGGAGAAAAAAAAGAACTTTGTTTAGGGGTTGTTTCTTCACTAGAAGCAGATGAAGAGGAATTATTTACTTGCTCTTTTTCAACTTGTTGTTGCTCTTCTGCGTAAAGTGCATCAATTGGAGAAAAAAAAGTATTTGGTTCAGGAGTTGTTTCTCCACTAGGAACAGGTGAAGAGGATCTGCTAAGAGCTGTTCGTATTTTGGTAAGTCCTGATTGGAAATATCTTCTGACTGAGCTATTTCGAGTCTCTTTTTTTTCTGATATAGAATCTTGTACTCTGCCTGAAGTTTTGGATCTAACGGTTAATGAATCTGTTTGCACTGGTTGCATATTTGTGCTTACCGATTCTCTACATACACTTATGTCTCCCATAGAAGCCTCCTTAAAAAAACAAGAAAAGGTTAATCCTTTTTTAACATATCATCAATAAAAAGAGTTTTTTTATTTTTCTTTTTCTTATTGAAATCTTTTCCTTCGATGCAGTGAGAAAGGTAATTCTTTGGAAAAAAAGCTTTTTTTCAGAAAACTATTACGATAAAAGAAAAGAAAAAGAGGAGTCTATGGCATACCCAAGAGTAGTAATTGTTGGAGGAGGTTTTGGAGGTCTTTCACTTGCGAAAAAATTAGGGAATGAAAAGTTCGATGTTTGGTTGATTGACAAAACAAATCACCATCTTTTTCAACCTCTTTTATACCAAGTTGCCTCTGCGGCACTTTCTCCAGCTGACATTGCCGTTCCTATCCGTGAGATTCTATCTTCTTACCAAAATATCACTGTTATGATGGGTGATGTAGTAGGTATCAATAAAAAGGACAAGAGTCTTTCCCTAGCCAATGGAGATGAGCTGGGATATGATTATTTAATTCTTGCAGTAGGTGCCAAACACTCTTACTTCGGAAATGATCAGTGGGAGCCCATTGCACCCGGATTGAAAACATTGACAGATGCTTTGAAAATTCGGGAACGTATTTTGATCTCTTTTGAAAAAGCGGAAAGATGTGACAGCATCAGTGAGGCAAAAAAGTATCTCAATTTTATTATTATTGGAGGAGGCCCGACCGGAGTAGAGATGGCCGGAGCTATTGCTGAAATTGCTTACGATACTATGCTCAGAAATTTTCGTCGGATCGACACCAAAAAATCAAAAATCTACCTCATAGAAGGAACCAATCATATTCTTCCTGTATATCCAGAAAAGCTCTCCGCAAAGGCAAGAGGTTATCTGGAAAAATTTGGGGTGCGTGTCATTACCGGAAGAAGGGTCACCAAAGTAACAGAAGAAGGGGTTGAAGTAGAAGGAGATTTTATTCCGGGAAGGAATATCATTTGGGCAGCTGGCAACCAAGCCTCTCCTCTGTTGAAACAGTTAGAGACACCACTTGATAGACAAGGAAGGGCTATAGTCGATTTTGATTTGAGTCTCCCCGATCATCCCGAAATTTTTGTCATCGGCGATGCGGCAGCGGCAAAATGGAAAAAGGATCTATATTTCCCTGCGCTTGCCCCTGTTGCTGTTCAACAGGGAAGATATGTGGCCAATATCTTGAGAAGAAAACTTCCGAAAGAAAAAAGACCTCCCTTTAAATATTTAGACAAGGGAACGATGGCAACTATAGGAAAGACAAAAGCAGTAGGGATGTTCGGAAAGCTGAAATTTTCTGGATTTTTTGCTTGGCTTGCTTGGTGCTTTGTTCATATTCTTTATCTGATTGGATTTCGCAATAAGCTGATTGTCTTAATGCAGTGGCTTTTTGCTTATTATTCCGGACAAAGAGGTGCCAGATTAATCAACAGGTCTATCGAAGAAGAGTTAAAGAAACGCTCCAAAGAGTAGCGCATCATCATACCCTTTTTTGGTCAGATCATCCTCTAGCCTTTCCTGTTATAGGACTCTGTTTGGGTATTTTTTATACTACAAGCTTTTATCCTATCTTCTTTCTTCCTTTTCCTTTTTTTTTCTTCTTGGATCCATTACGTGATAAAGAGAAAATGTTTTGGCAGAGCTTTCTTTTTTTCTCTTTTTTTGTTTTGGGTTTTTTCTCTCTTTCTTGGGAAAAAGAAATTCCCTTTAGTGAACCTCAAGAGATTGCAGGCATCTTTATTCCCCAAAAAATCGAAACAAAAAAGGGATTTTTCAAAAGTAGCAGAAGATATGAGGGAGATCTCCATTTCACCTACAATGAAATGCCCTTTAAAAAACCCATTTCTACTACCTTCCCTACCTCTCTTCTTGCCAAAAAAAGTTACTCTGTCACAGGTACACTCTATCCTAGGAAAGGAAGATCTTTCCTTCGTGCCAAGTTTTGGCTTGCAAAGGAAAAAAATCTAAGCTGGGCCTACAGACGGTATCTCTGGAAAAAAAAATTTCGCAGCTTTCTGTATAAAAAGATAAAACATAAAGAGGCTGCAGAGCTTCTTTTTGCCATCACCTCGGGATCTTCTCCTTCTCCATTTATGAAATACCAATTCCAAAAGGTAGGACTCTCTCATATATTGGCTATCTCCGGTTTCCACTTTGGATTGATTGCAGCTTTTTTTCTTCTTCTCTTTCGTTATTTTTTTTCTCGTATTCTTTGCAGCTCATTGCTTCTTCTTTTTGCCTCTATCTATCTTTTTTATTTGGGAGCCTCTCCTTCCATTGTACGGGCCTACTTTTTTCTCTCTTTTTATGCAGTCGCAAATCTTTTTCAAAAAAGAACAAGACCTTTGAACTTATTGGCAGGAGCTCTTTTACTCCAACTTCTCCTATCACCCTCAACCTTGTTTTCTCTCTCCTTACAGCTAAGCTTTCTTGCCTGTTTGGGCATCTTCTCTTTATTTCCTATCCTAAGCCGCCTAGCCTATGCCTTCTTTTCCTTCGAAGGGAATAAGATTACTGTCTGGGTACAAAAATATTTGCTTACCTCTCTCTCCTTATCCATAAGCGTTCAAGGAGTATTACTTCCGCTTCTTCTCTTTTCCTTTCACTCTTTTCCCTTATTAGGTCTTTTTTATAATTTATTTGTTCCCCCGCTGATCACCCTCGCCATGATTATTTTCATGAGCGGGCTTCTATTGTATCCCCTCCATATCATTCTTT
>CAYPKB010000058.1:983-8158 GCA_964411185.1 uncultured bacterium | reverse complement strand
TCCTCTCTCCCTGGAGGTCGGGAAGGCAGGTATATATTGTTTTGGGTGAAAAACAAGAGCTACTCGATGTTCCTAAAGAGATAAGAAAGATAATTGGTAACAGCCCAAAAAAAATACCTAAAGTTATAGCAATGCTTTTGCCGAATGATTTGAAAATCTCTTGAAGTGTAGACATTTGATTCCTCAGTGTGATTGCTTACAATCATATTTATAGAGTTCGATAAATGCCAATAATCCTAAAAAGACAAAGGCAATGTAAATGTAAGTAGGGAGCTCATATCCTAGGGAAATGGCCAGTAGCACAATAAATTGTAAGGCAGTTGTAATTTTTCCCCATCTGACGGCATGAATTTCATAATTTTGCCATCTTCCGCTCAGCCATAGGAAAATGCCGAAAAGGCAAAAAAATAGATCTCTTGATAGCATCAAAAGAGCTTGCCAAGCTTGAATTTTCGTTTCGAAAAGAAGAATGGCAAGGACAAAGTAGACAAAAAATTTATCCATGGCTGGATCGAGTATGGCTCCAAACTTCGAGGCGGACTTGCTTCTTCTTGCTAAATATCCATCAATACTATCGGTGAAAGCGGCTAAAAAAAGAGCCGAGGCTCTGAGCATAGGACTTTCCGATAAAAAGAGAAAAGCCAAAGGAGCGCGTAGAAAGGATAAGCTGTTTGATAAAGTAAGCATGGTATCCGTTTTTATCTAACCCTGACCAGATGAGTTAGGGTTGGATCTTTTTTTACGGATGTTATACCAAATAATCCCAATTATCGTAACGATAAAGAGTGAAAAAATAATTATATTGGCTCTTCGAATATGAACCAAAAGGGAGTGATAATTTTTTCCTAAAAAGAAGGTAGTCCAGAAAAGAATGGTGTTGGAAACTGCGCAGGCTATTCCATCACTGAGTAAAAACTTACCAAAGGGCATCTTTCCAATGCCTGCTGTGATGAAAAGGCAATTACGAACGCCGAATGGAATAAAGCGTCCGAATAACAGAGTAAAAAAGCCATACTTTTCATAAAACTTCTCTGTTTGGATAATTCTTTTCTCAGGTATGGATCTCGCAAACCATCTCAGATGAAGTAATTTTCTCCCAAATTTTCTCCCAATCCAATAAGAAACCCAGTCAGAAAGATAGCAACCTAGAAAGATAAAGGTAAAAATAAGATAGGTATTTTCAGGTACTACTGTAGCAGCGAGTAATCCTCCTATGATAATCAGTAAATCTTCGCTGATTGGAACGTTGAAACCTGCCAACATCAAAGAACCGAAAATCAAGAAGTGGGCATGTGCTGCATGAGAAGTAATCCATTCAATTAAATGGGCCATAATTTAGATTAACTACGGAATAATTTTTTCTTTTACAAGAGAGAAGAAGATCATTCTGTTAACTCAATGCTTCTTGCTGCTCTTCGGAAACTTTTACTGGTTCTTCTTGAGGTATATTGATCTTTTCTTTTTGAGATACCAATAGGGTAAATTTTTTCCCTAAAGCAACCACAGCAGCAATCCAAAATCCGACTACAACCAAGAAGATTACTCCAACAATGGAAGCGGAAGCAGAAATGGAAGAAAAGATCATCAATAGACCCTGGTGAATCAAAGATCCTCCAGACTTTCCTACTCGAGACCCAACTCCATCAATGGCAGATTTACCTTTAATTTTACACTCATTGCTTAAAGGAATGAATGAGAGTTCTTTGGTAGAGTCAATCAAAGTATACTTCGAAGCCCGGCTCATACAATTCTGCAGAGTACCGAAGAAAACGCTCAATACTAAAGGAGTGGAACCCAAAAGTATGGCAAGTTTTTCAATGAATAGCCCTTGAAAGAAGAGGAAGGAGAAGAATATAGCTCCTGTAGCCAAGACAATAATTGGTGGAATCAAAGCAACCTTGGTCCACGAAAATTTGCGTAAGAGATATCCTGAAATGCATATCGATGTAATGGTTGCTATAATTGCCATAATGGTTGTTACATGTCCCATATAGGCATTGTATTCACCTGGATTAGGGTAAAGCTGCTTTACTTGGTTTTTCCACACAACTTCTACAAGGTTGATGCAAAGATTATAGGCTACGACAATAGCTGCAATGCAGAGAAGATATTTCGATTTGCTAATGTAAGAAAAGTTTTTCCTTAAGGACATTTTCACTTTGGGTGGAGGTGGGACCTGTAATCTTTGTCTTCTTATAACTCCTTTATGTAGCCAACGATAGATTAAGATAATGATAATACCAGTGATAAGAACGGTTGCATTTAAAAATAAGACAGACTGTTCCCATGCAGTGGAGCCGTAAGGGATATACTCTCTAAAAACATTAGTTGACAGATAGATGGTGGCTCTTCCAGAGAAAAGTCCTGAAATATTGATACCTACTCCAAATAATGCATAAAATCTTTTAGCCTCTTTTACATTGGTTACATCATTGGCAAAACCCCAAAAGAGAACGGTTAGGACGATAGAACTCCATAGATCAGACATGATATAGAAAGAGGTAAAGGTCCAATTCCTGAAAAGTGCAATAAATCCTTTAAGTCCTACGGGAAAAATACTCTCGAGCCAATCTGCTGTTTGGTGGGGGTGTAAAATATCTCGAAAGGGATAGAGCAGAAAGGTGAAACAGAAGAAAAAAACTAAAAAAATAGTCATCATCCCATAGAAAACTTTTTCTTTGTCAAGATAGTTAGAAAGTCTTGTGAAGATGAGAGTCATCAAAAGAGCCATGGGAATCATTACCCAGACTTTTAAAAATGGGATCGCTTCAGCTCCTGATCCTGGAGCTGTGACAATCATAGTATCTTTGGAAATCCTAAGTAGGTTGTAGTTGAAAGTAATCAAAAACCCAATGAGAAACATGGGGATAAATTTTTTTAATTCAGATCGGTGGATAGGCCAAAGAAATGCTCGTAACTTTCCGAAGTTAGCAGTTTCTGAAGAGCTCATATACCTGCTTCTGGTAAATATTGTTTATATAACAAGGAAATAGGAGATGTAACGCTTGCGAAATTAGATACTTGGGTTTTGGTTTGGAGTAATCCAAATCTATGTTCCCTGGTAAGAATTTTCTAGATTTCTCATTAAAAGTAGAAACCGTTTTGTTTCCCTTAAATTATAACTTTTGGAAGATATTTAGCAAACCAATATCAGCGATCTGTAAGGGCATCGATGCCAGGTAGGTGACCTTCTTCTAAAAATTGTAGAGTAGCACCCCCTCCTGTAGATAGGTGAGTAAAATGTTCACTTGCACCTCTTTCGTGTATAGCTGCAACAGAATCTCCTCCACCGGCAATGGTAGTAGCATCTAAATGACTCAAGGCATCTACTATGCCAAAAGTGCCTTTGGAAAAGGGAGTAATTTCAAAAATCCCCACAGGTCCATTCCAAAAAATGGTGGCAGCATTCTGTAGTAAAGAGGTCCATTCCTCTATTGTCTTAGGACCTATATCTACTCCTTGCCATCCTTCTGGAATATTATCTTTTGCGGATTGAGCTTTTGTTTGAGCATCTTCTGAAAGCTCTTCTGCGATCACAAAATCAGAAGGAAGCCAGAGTTTTACTGCTTTAGCTTCGCACTGTTTCATAATTTCTTTAGCGTTTTCTATTTGATCCTCTTCTACTAGGGAATTGCCTACTTGAATTCCTTGAGCTTTTAGAAAAGTGAAAACCATAGCACCAGCTAAAAAGAGGCCATCTATTTTCTCTAAAAGAGGAAAGATTAGCTTTACTTTGCTTGAGATCTTAGATCCTCCCAAAATGGCATAGTATGGTCTTTTAGGTTGTTGAATGAGATTTCCCAAAAACGCAATCTCTTTGTCTAAAAGAAAACCTGAGGCTGAAGCAGAAGGGAAAAATTTTGGTACCTCGGTGATAGAGGAATGATGTCTATGACAAGCTCCAAAAGCATCATTTACAAAAATATCTCCTAGAGATGCTAATTTTTCCGCGAAAGAAGGATCTTCTTCTGGTTTTGTCTCAGCTTCATAGAATCTAAGGTTTTCTAAAAGGACAATTTCACCAGAAGAGAGTCGTTTTACTTTTTCTTCTATATTTTTCCCCACACAGTCAGGTAATAGCTCTACCTTTTTACCTAGTAATTCAGATAGTCTTGCGGCGCAAGGGGCAAGAGAATATTTTTCTTCTTTTTTTCCTTTGGGTCTACCGAGGTGGCTCATCAATATGAGTCTGCTTCCTTGATTTAGTGCATATTCAATGGAAGGCAGCGTAGCTTGAATGCGGCTATCGTCAGAAATGGAACGATTTTTGTTAAAGGGGACATTAAAATCTACACGCATCAATACTTTTTGATCTTCTAAGGAAAGATCTTGGATCGAAAGCTTTTTTACCATAAGAAAAAGTCTTACAATTTAAGGGATTTATTTAAATGTAGAATATCTGAAGTTTTTGAAAAAGAGTTATTTGATGAATTCTATTTCAAAAAAACAACTAGGTTTTTAAAGCGAAGAAAAAGGATTGGATGCTTGTTGAAAAGAACCTCCTTTTTTTCTTGCTTTTAACTCTGAACGGATGGAATACGCTAGATCTGAGTCGAAAGATTTTCTCGACGCCCATTCTAAATATTCGATAGGTATTTCATCGAATTTTCTTCCTTTATGTTTACCTAAGGGCATAGTCTTCAATCTTATAGGCTTGGCAAGGCGAGAAAGTAGCTCTTCTGTTGTGCGAAATGAGGTGGATAGCTTTTTGAAAACTTCGATATTTACCCTGACATCGTTCATAGCTCTATGCGCTCCATGAAACTCAATGTTAAAGTGTTCTCTTAGTCTTTCTAGGGAGTTGATGGGACTCTCTCCATATAGCCGAGCTAGCCTAAGAGTGTCGACATAAGGAAAGTTTGGTATAGGATTATAGGAGAGTTGTTTCAAGTTTTCGATCAGAATAGCAACATCGAACTCAATGCCATGTCCGACAATAATATGTCCGTCAATCATGGATAGGATTTTTGGGATCACCTCTTCAATTGTTGGCTTTCCTTTTACCATCTCTTGAGAGATATGATGTATTTTTTGGGATTCTTCAGGAATTTCTTGTTTAGGATCAATAAGTGTTTCAAATTGATCTATGATTGTATTGAAAGTAAAAATAACACAAGCAATTTCTATAATTCTGTCTTGTTTAGGATCTAAGCCTGTTGTTTCACAATCTAAACATATAAATACCTCTTCAGAGAGTAATGTCATATCCTTTTCGCCTTATCTCAAATTTTCGGGTTTCTTCTGATATGATGGAGAGATCCATCAATATTGTTTTTTTCTCAGGTAAAAATTCTTCCACAATTTCTGGCCATTCGATAATAGAGATTCCCTCTTGGGAAAGAGGCTCTTCTAATCCTAATGAAAAAAATTCTTCTGCTGATGATAACCTGTACAAGTCGTAATGATGGATGGAGTATTTTCCCTGGTAGGTGTGCATATAAATGAATGTAGGACTAGAGACAAAAGAAGATGGAACACCCAAACAGCCAACTAAAAATCTCGTAAAGGTAGTTTTTCCAGCTCCAAGCTCTCCTTTGATGGCAAGAATATCTCCTGGCATCAATTGCTCCGATATTCTTTGGGAAAGCCGATCCGTCTCCTCTAGGGAGGAGCAAATTATTTCTCCGTTACAAGTTTGTTGCATTCTTTTTTTTTAACCAAGCCACTGTTTAATGTAGGGCTCAAACTGTTTATCGTCGGCTAAAAATTCAACGAATTCCGAAACTTTATCTTCAGTGAGATGCTGTTGAATGAAGGTAAGCAGCCCTTCTTCAATTTGGAATCGATTCTGATTCTGTACTTCAAAAAGTGTCATAGCTTTGACGTGATTTTTTTTGAAATCTTCAATAACCGCTTCTTTACTGTTAAAGAGCTTTCCGGAAATAGCAGAGGAAAAGACTACCTTTTTGATCGGTACTTTTCTTTTTTTGATATAGCTTTGAATCACTTCGGAATCTTCAGAGACGAAAAATCTTTTTACAGGAAGCCCCCCGACTCTTTCGGTATTTTCAGGGCATCTAGATACCCAATCGTAAATAGCATCTTGGGGGTTAGGGTGTGTATTATCTCCAAAAACTTTTCCAGTAAATGGACAAATATAAATTTTCTTTGTCGCCTCATTCACGCTCTGTTGACCAAACTGAATCGTGATTTCAGTCTCTCTCCACAGTTTTCCTTCTTCTTCCAATTTATCCACAAGAGCATCAAGACTTCGGTAAATCATTTTTTCACGAGGAAATAGCACAGGTTTGAGATTATGCTTTTTCTCGAGGAAAAATAGATAAGAGGAGAGAAGGTCTGCTTGCTTATTTTTCTTTAGAAAAGAAAGCAGAGATTTTTTATGAGCTTCGGATATTTCCAATTTTACCATCTTATAATCCTTATTCTGGAATGGAGAATTTTGTTAGAAAAAGTTAGTACATTCCAGAATTATAGGGCAAGGAGATTTCTTTTTGAATCCAAGGGGGAAAATGGAAGGGTGTTCTAACTTTAGTTTCCAAAAAAAACCGTTCTTAATATTAAAAACAAAAGAAAAAATTTTAATAAAATGTCCTATAAAAAATTATTTTCCCTGATCTTAGCTTTTGCTCATATTCTTCAAGCTCTTCCTAAGGGAAGTAGGACTATATATGAGGAAGAGAGTGTGGAGAGGAAAAACAATCAATGGGCTGCTTTTACCCCTGGAACTTTTGGCGTAGATAACAACTATGAGGCTTTTGGAGTTTATTTTCCTGGAGGAGACTATATTGGTCCTGAGTTCAACTTTTACTACAAGAGACCTCTGCCTGCAGATTTTGTAGAGATGTTAGGCGAAATTATCGCTAATGATATCTACCGGTTCATGGTAGCTCAATCACAGCTTTCCGATTCTTTGCTGCCTTATGGTGTTTTTGATTATAGATATGCAACTCAAATATGTACGAAGAACAACAAGGGTAAGGTATGTGACAAAGATACCTATAGTCAATTTGTTCATTGGCACTTCTCATGGAATAAATAATTTCTTTGGTTCAATTTTTTAGAGATTGATCCTCTCTGTTCTTCAGTTCTAATATTTGCAAAAATCTCCTAGATAAAAAAATATCTTTATGCAATTGTTTTTGTAATTTTTTTTAAGTAACTCTTTTAGACTCCAGTGAGGATGTCAAGAAAGGAGATTTAAAGATGGAAATTTT
>CAYPKB010000058.1:0-973 GCA_964411185.1 uncultured bacterium | reverse complement strand
AATAGACTTATCCTGAATATTTTTGGAATAGTATTTCATATTTTGTTATTAAAATGATCCCATCTATTAATTATAAATAAAATAAACTTTATATAACCCTTTTGTCTGAAAGGAAATACATACCATGCAAACATTACCTCATCAAGAAACCATCGATTGGTCTTTTATCGAAGAAAATAATAACGACTTTACATTTCAAATTTTACCTGTGCCTGGTTATGAACTTGTCATCCGAGCCAAAAATGAAAAGGTCGGTTTGGATGCTATTATTTCCATTCATTCGACTGCACTTGGACCTGCACTAGGAGGAACTAGAATTGCTCCCTATTCTTCCTTCGAGGAAGCCTTAGAAGATGTAAAAAGATTATCTAAAGGAATGACCTATAAATCAGCTATAGCAGAAGTTGGACTAGGTGGCGGAAAAAGTGTTATCATAGCTGATCCTAAAAGAGATAAAACTCCAGAATTGTTAATGGCTTTTGGTGAAGTGGTAAACAAACTTCAAGGACTCTATATCTGTGCTGAAGATATGGGTTGTACTTTGGATGATGTCAAAATTATCCGAAAAGCAACTCAATATGTTACAGGGATGCCTGATGAAAAAAGTAGCGGAGACCCAGGTAGATTCACTGCATGGGGCACCTTTCGTGGAATTCAGGCTGCAGCAAAAAAGATCTTTCATTCTGACTCTTTAGAAGGGGTAGTAGTGGCTGTTTCAGGAATTGGAAATGTAGGTCATTATCTTTTAGACTATCTTTTTTGGGCAGGCGCCGACTTGATTGTTGCTGATATAGATGAAGAAAAAGCAAGACGTTATGCCAATAGATATGGTGCTACTCAAATGAGCACAGAAGAAATTTTTTCTTCTGAATGCGATATATTTGCTCCCTGTGCTGTAGGTGCTATTTTGAATGATAAAACAATTTCTCAGTTCCGATGTAAAGCGATAGCAGGTTGTGCTAATAATCAGCTA
>CAYPKB010000057.1:0-8216 GCA_964411185.1 uncultured bacterium | reverse complement strand
CTTGAATTTAGGAATCGACCCAGAGTCAGATCCATTTACCATCAAGATCTCCGGTGGTCCAGACGGAGATGTGGCGGGGAATATGATTCTCAATCTCTTCCAACAATACAGAAAGACGGCCAAGTTATTGGCCTTAACCGATGTATCAGGAACCATCTATGATCCTGAAGGGTTGGACCTAGCGGAAATGGCACACCTTTTTCATGAGTCTAAACCGATCAGAGAATATCCTCCTGAAAAATTACATGACGGAGGATTCCTGTTAGATGTACAAACGAAAAGAGAGCAAACAGCTTACATTACACAAACGCTTTGTTACCGCAAAAACGAGGGAAAATTGGAAACGGAGTGGCTTTCCGGGAATGAGATGAACGCCCTCTACCGCAGCAATGTACATCAAACCCAAGCAGACATTTTTATTCCTGCCGGCGGAAGACCTAAAACTCTAAATCAATCCAACTACAAAGATTTTCTAGATGATTCAGGCAAACCTACCTCTATGGGTATTGTAGAAGGCGCCAACCTCTATCTTACAGAAAAAGCAAGAAAAGCCTTAGAGAGCTTGGGAGTGTTGATCATCAAAGATAGCTCGGCTAACAAAGGTGGGGTTATCTGTTCTTCTTTTGAAGTTCTCTCCACTCTGGTCTTGCAAGATGAGGAATTTCTGAAAGTAAAAGATCCCCTTGTAGAAAATATTTTAGATATCATTAGGAAAAATGCCCTCATGGAAGCCAAGCTCCTCTTCTCTACCCAACATAAAAGTGATAGATTTCTTACCGATCTATCTGATGAGGCCTCTGCAGCTATCAACAGATATAAATATCAAATTTTAGACTATCTGGAGAATGTTACCCTTTCCACCAGCCCCACTGATCCTCTAATAAAAATATTTTTACAGCATGCTCCCAAATTATTGAGGGAAAAATACCAGGATCTCTTAATGGAGAGGATCCCTCCTGCCCATAAAAAGGCAATCATTGCCTGCTATATCGCCTCTCACATAGTCTATAAAAGAGGTTTGAGCTGGTCTCCTACCATAGTTGATATTCTTCCTCTTCTAGCTCAAGACCCTAATCTGATTTCTAACCACTGATTTTCAGTGTCTTAAAAAATAACTCAGCAATCAAATAGCTAGATTGCTAAAAATGTTTGCCCTCGGTTATCCTCTTTGCTATAATGATGATGAAAAAAGAATAATGAGGATTCCGTTGAAAAGCTTGCCCACAAAACGCTTTCCCAAAAAAGAAAGGGAAAAAAAAGTGCTTTTTGGTCTGACCAAACTCTTCATACAATCTGGCAAACCTATTGGTTCCAATACGTTACGAGAAGAAGGTTTTGAAGATTTGAGTTCTGCTACTATCCGTAATTATTTCGCCAACTTAGAAAAAGAGGGTTATCTTGAACAGGAACACTCTTCAGGCGGCAGAAAACCTACGGAAAAAGCTTTTCGCGAGTATGCTCTCTTTCATCTAAATACAGTGATGTTAGATGAAAGCTCTGAGACGAAATTGCGCTCCGCCCTGCTTAAAGAGACTAAAGAGCTCTCCGACTACTTGAACTATGCTGTAGAACTTCTCAGTGAAATACTCCATCTACCTGTTCTGCTTTTTCCCCCAAAATTTGAGATGGACTTCATCCAAGCTGTAAAACTTTTTCCTATCTCCCAAGAAAAAGTCCTTATACTTCTGGTCACAGATTTCGGAATGATACGAACTGAAATTTTCTACCCTCCTTTCTCTTTGACTCCCGATGATCTATCCCAGGTAGAAGAATATATATATTGGAGAATGGAAAAGGGAGAAAAACCCCTTATCGAAGATCCTACTTTAGAGAGATGGGCCCAAAGGCTCTACAGCGAAATTATGGTCCGCCATTTTATCGCTTCTTCCTCTGTCTCTCCCAAATATGTAGGCGTCTCCAAATTATTGAATTATCCTGAATTCTATGATTCAGAATTATTGGCCACAGGGCTTCGTTTTTTCGAAGAAAACCGGGCGAATGAGTATTTTGAAAAATCATTAACAAAAAATGAACTGTTATTCTGGATGGGAAAAGAGATCGATGCAGAACAACTTTCTCTCATCTCTATTCCTTATTCTATAGGACCTACTCCAGTAGGAGCCATTGCGGTATTAGGGCCTCTGCGTATGCCCTACCCTTTTCTTTTTGGCATCCTCAGAGCCTTTAGTAGGTATGTAAGTGACAGCTTGACCAAAAGCGCTTACACCTTCCAGATCAGTTTCGGGAATGCTCCCACAGAGACAAATCCCTCTATCTTATTAGAAAATAAAGGAAAAAGTGATGAAGGAACAAAGTGAGACCTCTCCTAAAGAGGAGTTGGAAAAAGAGATACAAGAAGAGACTATCTCAGAAGAGGAACATCCTCCTGAGGAGACTCTCTTGCAAGAAAAAGAATTAGAGGAGAAAAATTTGCGATTACTTGCTGAAATGGAAAATTTACGTAAACGGTTGATGAAAGAAAAACAAGAGGCCGTCCGTTTTGCCATCGAAAAGACAGTATTAGACTTTCTGCCGATCATAGATGGTTTTGAACAGGCTCTGAAATTTTCTAATCAATCATCTGACGAAGTGAAACAATGGGCCTCCGGCTTTCAAATGTTTCTGACACAATTGAAAGATACCATACACAACCATGGAGTCGTTGCCTTCCACTCTGAAGGAAATCAATTTGATCCTTACTACCACGAAGCCGTGGAGATGGTAGAGACCGATGAATACCCTGAAAATACTGTATTGGAAGAACTTTCCAAAGGATACAAAAGTAATCAAAGAACCATTCGTCCCGCCAAAGTGAAAGTAGCTAAAGCTATTTCATCTAAGAAGGACGAAGAGACAGATGAGAAAAAAGGAGAAGAGTAAATATGTCAAAAAAAGAGCGAATCATAGGTATTGACCTTGGGACGACCAATTCCTGTGTTGCCATCATGGAAGGTGGCTCTGTCCAGGTCATTGCAAATGCAGAAGGTACAAGAACTACTCCCTCTGTAATTGCTTATAAAGGTGATGAGAGATTGGTGGGAGTCCCTGCAAAACGTCAAGCAGTGACTAACCCAGATAAAACTCTCTATTCTACCAAACGATTTATCGGAAGAAAATTCAGTGAAGTAGAATCAGAGATCAAGACCGTCTCTTATGAAGTAACCAATAATAACAATGGAGATGCCGTTTTCAAGGTGGACGAGAAATTGATCACACCAGAAGAGGCTGCAGCTCAAGTTCTTATAAAAATGAAAGAGACAGCTGAAGAATACCTCGGTGAGAAAGTAACAGGTGCTGTCATCACTGTCCCTGCTTATTTCAATGACTCTCAACGTCAATCTACCAAGGATGCGGGAAAGATTGCAGGTTTGGATGTAAAACGAATCATCCCAGAACCTACCGCTGCAGCCCTTGCTTATGGATTGGATAAACAACAGCAAGATAAAAAAATTGCTGTATACGATCTTGGTGGCGGTACTTTTGATATCTCCATCCTAGAACTAGGTGATGGAGTATTTGAAGTATTAGCAACAAACGGTGATACCCATCTAGGTGGAGATGACTTCGATGATGTGATAATCCACTGGATGCTAGACGAGTTCAAAAAAGATTCCGGTATCGATCTCTCTAAAGATAAGATGGCCCTACAGCGTCTGAAAGATGCTGCAGAAAAAGCAAAAATTGAGCTCTCCGGTACACAATCTACAGAGATCAACCAGCCGTTCATCACTATGGACGCTACCGGCCCTAAACACCTCCAGCTCACCCTATCAAGGTCAAAACTGGAAAGTTTATGCCACTCTTTAGTGGAAAGAACGACAAAACCATGTCTAGATGCTATGAAAGATGCCAATATCACAAAAGACCAAATTGACGAAGTGATTTTGGTAGGTGGTATGACTAGAATGCCAGCTGTACAAAACAAAGTATCTGAAATCTTTGGCAGAGAGCCTTGTAAGAATGTCAACCCTGATGAAGCGGTAGCATCCGGTGCTGCTATCCAAGGTGCGATTATCGGCGGAGATGTAAAAGATATCCTCTTATTGGATGTAGTACCTCTTACTTTGGGTATCGAGACCTACGGCGGTGTTATGACACCTCTTATCGAGAGAAATACCACTATACCCACGCAGAAAAAGCAGGTATTTTCTACAGCGGCAGACAGTCAGCCAGCCGTTACCATTGTGGTGCTTCAAGGAGAAAGACCTCTTGCTAAAGATAACAAAGAGATTGGAAGATTTGATCTTACAGATATTCCTCCTGCTCCAAGAGGAGTACCTCAAATCGAGGTTGCCTTCGATATCAACGCTGACGGTATCTTGAATGTGTCAGCTAAAGATAAGCAGACAGGTAAAGAGCAGAAGATCAAGATCGAAGCAAAATCTGGTCTTTCTGATGATGAAATCGACCGCATGGTAAAAGATGCTGAAGCAAATGCTGAAGCAGATAAAGAGAAAAAACAAGAGATTGAAACGAGAAACGAGGCAGAAGCCTTATCGTTCCGCGCACAAAAATCTTTGGATGAGTTCAAAGAGAAACTTCCTCAAGATATTGTTAGCGAAATTCAATCTAAAATTGATAGCTTGAAAGAAGCCCTAAAAGGGACAGATCTTTCTACTATCAAAAAAGCGCAGGAAGAGCTGCAAACAAGTATGCAGAAAATTGGAGAAAACCTCCAACAAGCGCAACAAGCAGCTGGCGCTACAGATCCTCAAGCAAATAGTCAACATGGTTCTTCTGAAAAAGATACAAAAGAAGAAGATATTGAAGATGCCGACGTAGAAATCGTCGAAGAGGATAAGAAATAAACAAGAGAGGAGATATCTCCTCTCTTTTTTTTAATAAATCCTAAAGGGTAGAAATACTACCGAATTTCCTATATCTATATGCAATGCATCAGATCCCCTCTTCAGATCGAAATGTTGCACTGCTGATTTCAATAGATGTAGCCCTATATTTTGCAATACTATTTTGACCGCCATTGCCTGTGATATCCACCCATAGGATAATGCCAACGCACCTGTCAAACATATAGAGATGACTCCTTTGTGCAAAACAGCATCCAAAAGATGATCATGGTTATGATTCCCGCCTCTTAGTGTGAGTAAGATGGGTGTGATTAGAAATTGTATGGTAGTGGCAAGCGCTGAAATACCTCCACTTTTTGCAAGATCTTTTCCCATGAGAAATAGATCTTTTTTTACCGATAATGTGGTTACAAATTTTGCTACAGCTCCATAAAAAAAACTGTTCACTACACATTCCTGGTAATAAGTTGGCACCCTATCTAGATATCCATCGACCAGATTTCCAATAGGTTGTAAGCATGATGTACATCCACTGTCATTTGACATAAGTTTCTCCTTTCATATAAAACTCTAGATTGGGACAAAAGTCAGAGATTGTGTCTGATCCACTTCAAGAAAAGGGCTTCTGTCCCTAGAAAATTGCAAATAGCCTGAAACGATAAGATGAAAGGCTACATTCTTAATTAAAAGATAAGCAAACTCAGCCTGAACCACCCAACCGATCGTCATAGAAGCAAGAGAAGTCAAAAAAAGAGGTATGACAATTTTCGTGGAAAATCCTGCTAAAAATCGCAAAGCACTATTGGTACCAACTACCTGACTGACACATTGAAAAACAGGTTTGGTTGCATGATGTACCGTAGTAGCCAAAAGTGATAAGGCTCCACCTTGCATAAGATGAAAAGAGGTAACACCCGGCATCAATAGAGTGAAAGCAAATCCTTTGATTACACTGAATTTAGCTGCAGGAATATATTGGTATGATATCTCATCCTTAATGGATTGATAAGCTTTCACTAAAGGTTCGGTGCATTGGGAGTAATTCATAAAGCAATCCTTATCCAGTTAAAAGAAAAATAGAATATTCTAATCTAAATCAAAAAAACAACTTTGAATTTCTTTTGTTGAATAGCTATTCCATCCCATAAAGGAGTAAAAAATCCGGTATATCAGATACTCACAAGCGGAGAGCCAAATAGCAATTACAGAACGTTCTCTGTCAAGGTATTTTCCCTTGTCTGCAGCAAGAGCTGTAGTGCAAAGTGGAATAATGCATTTGAAACAAAAAGCACTCAATACTCCTAGTTCTTCTACTTGATAGGTAGTTCGTATAATGGCAAGCGCTAGAGCTTGCACTAAGATGGTGGTGGCTGTTAACCCAGCATTGGCTGCAGCTAGAGCCGGATTGAAGGTAGTGAGAAATTTGCTGGTGTAAGAGTATCCAACAGAGGTGATAAGAGAGTAAAAGAAATTATCGGGCATCTCCTCATATATTTTATGGGGAAGGTGAGTCCAAAGTTGAGATGGAGGTGACATTCTCCTATCTTAATAAATTCTTTATTTTTCTAAATAAGAAAATTTAGAAGAAACCTTTGAAAAGTCTCATTAAGTCATGATAGGTAACGTACAGAAGAAAACCTACCAAGATGATCATAAATGGAATAATCAACTTCTTCATTGTAGAAGCTGAAAGTCTTTTTCTGGTGAAGATTTCATATAAAGAGAATACTATATACCCACCATCTAGTACAGGAATGGGAAGAAGGTTCAATACAGCCAAATTCACACTTATGAGGGCGAGCCAAAAAATTGCTTCTCCTACCCCCTGCATCCAGCTATGTTGGACCACTTGTATAATACCTACAGGTCCAGCCATATATTTAGCAGGAATATTTCCTGTAAAAAGACCAGTCAAGTTATCCACCATAAGATTCAAGGTATTACCAAAAAGAACAAATGGGTTGGGATTATATTTCACCTCTCTATCCATCAAAGAGGCTCCCAGCATACGGGTATCTTTTGGAGTATTTTGTAAATATTCCTCGAACTGAGGGACTAACTTTTTTACTTGCTCTGCAGTAGGTGTTTCAAAAGCTTGGACTAAATGATAGGAATCCATCTGATCGATAGTCTGAGGTAAGCCAATCGATGCCACCATTCTTTCCACTTCTTTGAATTGGAAGTTTTTATCAAAATTGGCATCCGCTTCTTTCCAATTAGCATTCTTTGTTATAGCTCCATCTCTTTGAACAATGAAAAGAGCTCTTTGATCTTGGACAAGACGGAGTAGTTCGAAAGAATTTTTGACTGGTATTCCATCTACGGCAACTATTCTATCTCCCGGTTCGAGAGGATGGAAATAGGGACATCTCTCGCATACGAAAAATGCTTTTTTCTGATCTACCTCATCTAGAAAGTTGATCCTGGAAAGAACATAATTTTCCGTATTCAAGCTGTAAGGTAAAAAGTACATTTCCTCCACAGATGTTTTAATATTGGCTTCATGTTTCCAATCATCCAGTTCTTCTAATTCATTATGTGAAAGAACAAACTCTTCAATTTTGGCTTTAGGCAGTTTTGATTGGAAAAAATGACCATTTCGTTCTGCTGTGATAAATAAGGCTTTTTCATTGAGAAGTTCTCTCAATTGTTGCGCAGAAAATAGATATTCACCATTCAACCAGAATAGTCGGTCTCCAGACTGCAATTTCCCTGAAAAAGCATCATGCATGGGATTCGAATAGATAAGATAAGAGGCAGGCGAAAGAAGGGTAAACTTCTCTTTCATAAGATTCTCCCCTTGGAAGGAAAGATTATATTGGAAAGGGACGATATTACCTTCTGTATAATCTATTTTTTTCCCAGCCAGAGAGATCTTTTCTCCGTTTGTAAGTAGCTTGGTAATAAAATCTTGATAACCACCTACTTTTTTCTCATTGATTTGGAGAATCTCATCTCCTGGGCGCAATCCATTTTCATATAAAGCAGAAGAAGGATCTACCCAACCTACTTTGTGAGTGACATTAGAAAAACTTTGTTTTTTTCCACCGATAGCCCAAAGCAAAGTGAAGGCACAAATAGCAAAAAGAATGTTCGCCAATGGACCCATAAAAGCCACTTTGATTCTATCCCATGGAGAATGGGCAAAGTATCCCCCTGGTATTTTTTTGATATCCTCATCACCTTCAGGTTGCATTCCAGCAATTTTTACATACCCTCCAAAGGGAAGGCATCCAATTCTCCACTCTACTCCATCATGTTTCCAACTGGCCAGTTTTGGACCAAATCCTATAGAGAAAGCCTCTACCTTCATGCCCACTTTTCTGGCCATGATATAGTGACCCAACTCATGGATAAAAATTAAAAAACTAAGACCTAATAAAGCGAAAATAATTGTCATATAAAAAT
>CAYPKB010000056.1:0-8267 GCA_964411185.1 uncultured bacterium | reverse complement strand
AGAAGGTTGCTCATGAGATGGGAAAGAAAACCAGATGCTTGGAATGCTTTTGCTCATCTAGGGATTATTTACATGTGGATAGAAAATTTATTAGGATAGGTTCTTTGATCATTGGAGCCTTCCGGTAAGTTGCAACAAAATCTTTTCGAAGAAATTCTCTTCCGTTAACTGTAATTGGATTTGCTCTCGTTCTGATTCATATTTTTCTATTATCGGATCACTAGAGAAGGGAAGCCTGAAAGATCGAAATGTAGGTAGTGGTATACTATTGATAGAATAGACAATTTTTTTCTGTGACAAAGGTATATCTATGGAAAAAAATAAAGGATTATTTCTTCTTTCATCAATAGACTGTTTCATCAGTCTGTCAAAGAAAAAAGAATTTTTATAACCATATCCGTAGACGATACCAGTAAGGAGATGATTGGAAAAAACTCGTTTCCAAAAAAGAGACTTTTCGTCGGTAAAAGATAGTGTCACTTCTACAGGATCAAAATCTAAATTAAGCTCTTTTTTGAAAATCTCGTAATTCTTTTGTAATATCCATACAGTTTCCTGGACATTTAGAATGTGACCTACCCATAGATTTTGTGATTTTGTGGGGTGTTTTGCAAACAAAAAAGGTGAGTTTGGGTATTGATTGAAAAAAGAAAGCCATTTTTCCCATTTTTCTGAAAAATCATCCTCCCGACATGATTTAGATGCCTCAGAGAGTAATTGTATTTTTTCTTTTTCTTGTAATCCCTCGGTTTCTGCAAAAAGAAGAGCTGACTTTTTACAATCTTCTTCTGAAGCATAGCTAATAATTTTACCTGAAATCGGTTTACTTCCAAAGAGAGTATAAATCGTGGATCCACCAAGAAAAAATTCCTGAAAAAATTCCTCCATCCAAGCTTGATCTTTTTTTTCTACATGGATGTTAGCTTTTTCTAAACCATTATAGTTTGATTGTGTTGTAGAAAAAATAGAACAGCTTCCTAAAAAAAAGTTGGCAAAAAACAGGAGAAGACATAGATTCCATAGACTAATTTTTTTTTTAAGGAATAGATATGTTTGAAAAGCAATTTTGTACATTTTTTCTTATTTTTTCATCCTTGATGATAGTTCTTTTCGCTCAAAATTCCCAGAAAGAAAGTCATGACATCCATTTAGATCATATGAAGGCTTCCAGTCAAATTGTTTTGCATGCCCCTGAATTGATCATTGGATTGCAAGAAGGAAAGTTGTACTTAGATGAACGTCAAATACACAAGGTTGATCACAAACTCTTCTTTTTTCTACCCAATGGAGACCAACTTTTTATTCCTCTTTTTTTCCAAGATAGGTTGGGATTGTATCTCCCAACTTTGAACAAGGTAGGCAATAAATTGTTCAAATGCGTTTGCAATAATTGCGATTTTGAATGGGAAGCGGGAGTTTTCGACTTTTGGTGTCCAAATTGTGGGAGTTCTGATTTTAGTGTTTTTAGGAATAAATAATGATTCCTCTGGTTTTCACACAAAACTAGAGATACTGCCTTACAAGCTCTCTCTCTTCTTTTAGCTCTTTCTCTGTACGTCGAATCAGTTCTTCTAGATCATCATTCCAAGAGAGCTGCGGAACAAATTCCCAGAAGTAGGGAGCTGTAGCCAGTAGCGGAAAAGAAAAGACAAGATCATCATCTATCCCATAAGGATTGCCTTCAGAATAAATAGCTGATGAAAAGATCTTTTCTTTGGGCTGATGAAGATCAAAAATATGATTTACCATAGCAGAGGAAGCAGATGCCGCAGAAGACTTTCCTCGCATTTCTATGATTTCAGCCCCTCTTTTCTGTACTTTCGGAAAAAACTCTTCCTTTAACCATTTTTTATCAGATATATACTGCATTATAGGCGTCCCATCAACGTGAGCATGATGATAATCGGGTACCTGTGTTGCTGAATGATTACCCCAAATGATTACATTTTGCACTTGGGATATAGATAAATTGGCCTTGCTCGCTAGCTGGAATGTCGCTCTATTTTGATCCAATCTCGTCATTGCATGGAATCGTTTTGGATCTAAATCTGGAGCATTGTGAAGAGCTATCAGACAATTTGTATTACATGGATTCCCTACTACTAAAACTGTGACGTCTTTTTTTGCTACTTTATTTAAAGCTTTGCCCTGCTCTACAAAAATTTTTCCATTTTCTTGTAGAAGATCTCCTCTTTCCATTCCAGGACCTCTTGGTTTTGAACCGACCAAAAGAGCAATATCTGCTTCTTCAAAGGCATGATGAGGGTCAGAGCTAAGTTCTATCTTTTCCAGCAGAGGGAAACAACAATCCTTGAGTTCCATGGCCACCCCCTCTAAGCTTTTCATAGCTTGAGGAAGTTCTAACAGGGATAAGACAACAGGTTGATCTTTTCCAAACATATCTCCATTAGCAATCCGAAAGAGCAAATTGTAGGCTATTTGTCCAGATCCTCCAGTTACTGCTACCTGTATAGAATTTTTCTTCATACTCTTTTCCCTTTCTTTATGCTATTTTTTTGAAAAGGGTATGATATGAAAGTCATCATTTTCGGAGCTACAGGTTATGTTGGCAGTAGACTGACAGCAGAACTTCTGAAAAACAACCATCATGTTATCTGCTTTGCAAGAACTCCTAAGAAATTAGATTTTCTTCAAAAATTAGGCAACCTGGAGCTTTTACAGGGAGATCTTTTCGATCCTGAATCTCTGCAAACTCTACCAAAAGATGTGGACATAGCCTATTACTTAGTCCATTCATTGTCAGAGACAGATTTCGAAAAAAAAGAGAAAATAGCAGGGGAAAACTTTTTACATTATGCCGAATCTACCTCTGCTAAACAGATTATTTTTTTAAGTGGTATTATCAATGATAAAGCCCTATCCCCTCACCTACGGTCTAGGAAAAGGATTGAAGAACTTCTGCAAAGCTCTTCAATACCCTCTACTATCTTGCGAGCAGGCATTATCATTGGTAATGAAAGTGCCTCTTTCATCATATTGCGTGATCTCACAGAAAAACTCCCTTTCATGGTAGCTCCCAAATGGATAGAGAATAGACTCAAACCCATCTCCATTTATGACACTGTTTTTTATCTCCAGGCGGTAGCAGGAGATCAAAAAGCCTATAATCAGATTTTCGATATTGCATCTGATGATGAGTTATCCTACAAAGAACTTCTTTTTCTTTACGCAAAAGTGCGTAATCTCCAAAGAATCATTCTGACTATTCCTGTTCTCACTCCTAGACTTTCATCCTATTGGCTTATTTTCATTACCTCTCAGGATTTTCATTTGGCAAGATCCTTGGTAGATAGCCTAAAAAACAATTTTCTCCCAGATAATGAGAAGATCAAAAGTTATTATCCCCATGCCCTTCTCTCCTGTGAAGAGGCAATCAATCAATCTATGGCCCCTTTAGATAAAGAGGCTGCTTTTTTCTTCTCACAGGAGGGAAAACTCCCTCAAGAGCTCTATTCCTACCAGTTTTCTTCCTCTGATCGAGTTCCCTCACCGAAATGGACGGACCTCTTCGAAAATAAGATCAAAAAAATCAAATACCGTCAAAACGTCTTGGGAGAGTATTGGATGGAGGAAGAAGAGGGCTCCTTAAGGCTCTCTTACCGCCCCAAGGGAGCCTTGGGACGAGTTGTCTGGCTTCTTCTCTATCCCATTCGCCGATTTATTCTCTTAAAACAAGAATAAACAACTTATAATAAGTGGCTTACATTTTTGTTAAATAAACTGATTTATTAATTTATTTATAAATAATTTACTTTAATTATAATTTTTATTATAATTTTATTATAAATTAATAAAATGGTTAATAAAATGAACACTACAAGAAGAATAGATAATTCTAATAATACTTATCAAATAGAACATAGTAAAGGTACTTTGGGAAATCATTCTGTAGAAGTAAAACAGAGCGATACCAAGGTGAGTAAACTATGGGAAAAAATCTCAAATTTCTTCCGAAATATCTGGGAAATGCTCACTCTTTGTTGGAGTCCGATGAAAGAGGAGATAGATTCTAGTTGTGATCAGCCACTATCCTTGAGAAACAGATCAATATCTCGGCGCTCTTCTTTAAGTAGTTTATGTGCATTTACTAAATCCGTCTTAGTAGGGTCAACACTTCCGCCACGAAAACCCTCCAATGACTTAGGTAGACATACTTCTATAGCTATAGAGATGGAAGAACAAACAAATTTGAGCTCTGCACAACCTATAGCATCAGAGCCGGCTAACAGAAGAATAAAAATTTTCCCTACTCAATATAATAATTGCGTCGAAGCAATTAAAAATATCCAAAAGAATATAGAAGCAAACAAGTTGTTATCGATCAAAGATCCAAAATTACTGGAGTTTTTAGCGTTAATACAATCAGATTCTTCAGTCAGAGTAAGCGGCAGAGAGCAAGCACCTAGTAATGAAGTAATCTTATTCGGATTACAACATATAGATCATCTTCGATCCACTATTACTTCTCTAACTTATCCCCAAAAAGAAGAGTTGGAATTAGAAAAAGCACAACTGAATATAAGAATGTACAGGGAAATACCTGCAATAGAAAAGAAGCTTGGAGAGGAAAGATATCAACTGCAAAAAGAGATTAAACTTCTAGAAGAAACTCTCACGAGAAACCCCCGAGTTCAGATCATAAATAATACTTCTCTACCGCAAACCACAGATCAGAAAGTAAAACAAGAAGCAAAACAAAAAATTCTTCAAAAGAGAGAAAGGATGAAAGCTATTCGAGATGAAAAAATAGCACTCTCTAAAGAAAAGTCAAATCATATGAACAGAAAGTCAAAAATCGATGAAAAAATTTCTGAGATATCCAAAAATAAAAATATCAAAATTTTTGTCGATAATCTTAAGCGTCTAATCAACCAAATTGGAATCTTATAATTAGATTTGGTCCAGCAAGATAGCCTCGCGTATCTTTCGCATCTTGTTGATCATATATTTCAAATTATGAATGGTCAAAAGAGAGTAGGCTGTCAATTCCTTCGCTTTGATAAGATGGTGTAAATAGGCCTTTGTATAATTTCTACAAGTATAACAAGCGCAACTCTCATCAATTGGTTCAAATACTGTGCGATTTTCACTTTTATTGAGCTTCAAAGCCCCTTCTTCTTTCAATAACAAACCATGTCTTGCAGCCCTTGTAGGATAAGAGCTATCAAAAGTGTCCAGCCCTAAGGGAATAGAGGCATCTATAGATTCCTCATCCCCAATACCAAGCAAATGAAATGGCTTTTCTGAAGGAAGATGAGGCATTAAATTTTGCAACATCGAGAGCATCTCCTGTTTGTTTTTCCCTAAGCTACCTCCGATAGCAAAACCATCAAATGGATGCTTTTGTAAAAAAAGAGCACTTTTTTTACGCAGCTCTGGATCTATACCACCATGGACTACTGCGTACATCGCCTGATCTTTAGGATCCTTCAAATGCTCTTCTAAAGATCGCACTTCCCACCTATGCGTTCTATCGAGCGATTCTTGCAGTGAGTTTTTAGAAATATGGTATGGGACCAATTCATCAAAAGGGATGATAATGTCAGCACCCAATTGTTTTTGAGCTTGTATAGATGATTCCGGAGAAAGCAGCAATTTGGAGCCATCTCTATAGGATCTAAAAAGCACGCCTTCTTCATTGATTTTTAGAACTAGAGATTCTCCTTTTTTTATTCCTGCCCCCTTCAATTCACTAGCAACCGATCCATAGGCTAGAGAGAAGACTTGGAATCCTCCCGAATCTGTAATAATAGGTAGCTTCCGTTGAATGAATGAATGCAGTCCCCCTGCCTTGCCTATGAGATCAGCTCCAGGTTGCAAAAGTAAGTGATAGGTGTTGCAGAACATAAGCTGCAGTCCTATCTCATCTACCATCTTATTGTCTAAGGCCTTTAGTGTTCCATTGGTTCCAACAGCCACAAAATTTGGTGTATCAATGATTCCATGCGGTGTATAGATCCTTCCCACACGGGCTTGGGATTTTTTTGATCTGTGGAGCAATTCAAAATGAAAATCAGACATATTGCTCACCCTCCTTACGGAATCTTCGATATAGCGAAACAAGAGGATGAGAAAAGAAAATACACAATACTTTGATAGAGTAGCTAACTAGGATGATATGAAAAATACGTTCTGCAATTCCGTATAAAGCCAAAAAGGAAAAAAGAAGAGTATCTAGAAGCTGAGAAATCAAAGAAGAAATGGTAATTCTTCGGTTCAAAGAGAGCGTAGAGATCCGATGCATCCAGGAAAAGAGAGTCAAATTGCATTTTTGAGAGATAAAAAAGACAAAGAGGGAAGAAAATATAATTCTTGGGCTAAACGAGAAAATCTTGTGAAAAGAGGAGTCTGTCTGATCCATAAGAGAGGGGCTATAGCAAAGATGTATTTGAGAGGCTCCCAGAAAAACCAACGAGAAAAAAAGAGCCAGCTGCAAGGTTTTTTTCGATAGCTCTTTTCCATACCATTCCTGCAATAGATTGATCGACAAGAAAGAGATGATTGTAAAAGGATCCGACGGGGTAATGGTAAGACCAAAAAAGCTTATCTGTTTGATGACAAACAGATTGGCACAGAGAACACAAAAAATAACAAAAAAAGATAATGCCATTTTACCCAATCTGATCACAACAAAAAGGGTCAAAAGAAGAAAAAGAATATGGAGAAAAAAAATTAGCTCGTTCATGGAGATGGGATTGTTTGGTAATGAGGAAGGCTCGGAAGATCTTCTTTTTTATTCAGTCCTAAAATTTTTGTGTAAAAGGTATGTTCTAAAGTAAGGGCAAGGATCATATTTTCTTTCATACGAAATCCATGTCCTTCTCCTTCAAACAGAGTGTAAAAAACTGGCAGACGTTCATGTAAGGCATGATAAATTTTATCAGCCTGACTCTTAGGAACTACTCTATCTTCTACTCCTTGTAAAATCAAAAGAGGTGTATGAAATGAGTCCAAATGTTCTATGGGAGAGCGCTTTTTGTAAATATCTTTTCTCTCGGGAAAAGGGGCTATGAGACGATTTAGATAATGTGCTTCGAATTTATGGGTCTCTTCCAGTAGATCGATCAGATCAGATACTCCATAATAGGAACTGCCTCCTGCAAAAACTTCTCTAAAAGCAAGTGAGGCAAGGACCGTATAACCACCGGCGCTAGAACCTCGGATTACCATACGATCCCTATCTACAAATCCCTCTTTGGCGAGATACAGTGCACAAGAAGATACATCTTGTACATCGATAATTCCCCAGTTCGATAAGAGCCTCTCCCGGTACTCTTTTCCATAGCCGGTGCTTCCCCTGTAGTTGACATCCACATAGGCAAATCCTCGAGTGGTCCAATATTGGATTTCCAATTGCAAACCCTTGCTACTCATCCCGGATGGCCCTCCATGACATTTTACAATCAAAGGGGGTCTTTCACTGTCAGGACCTGTACAATCTTTGTGGCAGGGAGGGTAAAAAAAGGCATAAGCTCTCTCTCCATCTTCTGTGGGAAAAGAGATGGTTTGACCCACTGATATAAAAGCCAGATCGATCTCTGGTCCTTTTCCTCCCACAAGAGGTTGCCATTGTTTTTTTTCGAAGTGATATTCGATTAATCCTGGTAAAAGATGATCACTTCCTCCGATAAAATATATAGAAAGATCTGACACCTTGAGGTAACGGAAGCTCGAAAATGGAAGATCAAAAATAGTGAATGAGAAATCACTTAAGGACAATGCCCCTAATTTCTCTTCTCCTTTTTCAATGAAAGAGCAAATGAGAAACAACTCACTATTGTAGGAAAGAAAATCATACATTCTCTGACCTGAAATCCATTGGGGAAGCCCAAATTCTGCCTCCATAGGATAAAGCGAGGTCAGTTTTCTCTCATGATAACGATAGAGGTTCCAATACCCTTCATGGTCAGAAACAAAATAGAGTTTTTCATCTGGACCGAATTCTGGCTGAAAAACAGAGCCACCATCAAAGATGATTTCTCCATCTGAAAGGGTTCCGTTTCTATGTATGGGGTGTCTTTGCAAACAGTTACTATCCCAAGGCATGAAAGGATGATCCCATGTGATGAAATATAGATATTTCCCGTCGGGAGATAAAAAGGGAGAGCTGTAAAAATCATGTCCAAAAGCAATCACTTGAAAACTTTTACTGGCGGGATCAATTACTACGATTGAGTGCTCTACTTTTGTATGAGAATGATCTTCTCCCACTCCAAATAAAAGATTTCGCTCTTCATCGTAGCAAA
>CAYPKB010000055.1:0-8393 GCA_964411185.1 uncultured bacterium | reverse complement strand
TTAGGATTGGTGGTTCTATCCTTAGGTGTAGGGAAAAAATTGCAGAAAATGGGAGTAACGACAGTTGCAGAGATTTTTGAAAGGGTCTACCGATCAAAAACACAGAGGCGAGTCTCAGCTCTATTTTCTATACTTTCTCTCTTTTTGATTCTGGTAGGACAAGCTATAGCTGCTAGAAAATTTTTATATGCTTTGGGGTTTTCTTCTCCCTGGATATTAACTCTTTTATGGGGTGTTTTAGTTATTTATACAACTTGTGGAGGGTTAAAAGCAGTTGTCTATACAGATATCTTACAAGCACTTCTAGTGTTATTGGGCCTAGCAATAGCCTTTTTTTCTTTTGATTTCGTCTGGTTAGAGAAGACATCCACTTCTTTCGTCTATGAGGGGGGTGATATTCCTTGGATGCAGTGGATTCTTATGCCTTTTCTTTACATGCTCATTGAACAAGATACAGGGCAAAGATGTTTTGCTGCCAAAAGCCAAAAAACGATCGCAAGAGCGGCTATCACTTCTGCAGCTCTTTTGTTGATTGGCTCTTCTTTTGCTATTTTTATGGGAATGGCTGCAAAAAATGCCGGTATTGAACCAAAGGAAGGGGAAAGTATCCTCATGGTAGCTGTCAACCAGCTTACATCACCTTACGTAAGTTCTTTTTTTGTTGTAGCTATTTTGCTTGCTATCGTCTCTACTGCAGATACTCTCTTATGTTCTGTTGCTTCCAACATATCATGTGATCTTTTTCCTTCTTCTAAAACAGGAGGGATCCGTATAGGAAGGTACTTTACCGTAGTTATTGGAATGGGATCACTTTTTCTCTCTTATCTATTTACGGATGTAGTAGCCATGTTGATGTTTTCCTATGAATTATGTGTCTATTCGTTATTCATTCCTGTACTATCAGCTCTTATAGATAAAAGGCCTTCAAAATTAGGGGCATATCTATCTATGGGTGGAGGGATTATTGGATATCTTACAATATTTCAAGGGATAGGAATATTACCCAAAGAGGTTGTTTTGCTTTTACTCTCTTTCGTAGGTTATCTCTTAGGGAAAGTAATCTCTTCCTATCAGTTTAGAAAAGCTCAACAGATAGGATGATGTTTTTTCTGGCCTTTGGCTTTGATAGCTTTTTTCTTTTTCTTTAGTCTGAGTTGATCTACGGCTTGGCAGATATCATGATATAAGATATCTGCCATATCTCTACTGAAATTTTCTTTCACAACGATTCTCATGATAGCGGTAGTATCAGCATCTGGAGGCAGAGTATAGGCAGAGATGATCCATCCTCTTTCTCTCAATTTATGGGAGAGGTCAAAAACGGTAAATGTTCGAATGGAATCTTTCAATTTCATCGCAAGGATGGGAAGTTTTTTTCCTCTATTGATCATCACAAAACATTTGCTTTTTTCTAAAAGCGAGGCAAGATATTGCGCATTAGCAAGGCAATTTTTCATGATATTTTTATACCCTTCTTTACCTAGCCGTAAAAAATTATAATATTGCGAGATTACGTTGATGCTATTCTCTGAGAAATTTAGGGTATAAGTTGGCATCCATCCTCCCAGATAGTTTACTTTGAATACCAGCTCTTCAGGGAATTGAGAAGCATCTTTCCAGAGCATCCATCCGATACCTGGAAATACCAGACCATATTTGTGTCCTGATACATTGATAGAATGAACCTGAGATAGGCGGAAATCCCATTTTTTCTTGGGCTCGGTAAAAGGGATGACAAAACCACCACTTGCAGCATCTACATGGATCGGAATATCCCATCCTTTCTCTTTTTTGACCTTTACGAGAAGATCATTGATCTCTTGAATAGGATCGGATTGACCGGTGTAAGTGGTTCCCAGAATAACGCCTACACAAATGGTGTTTTCATCAATTCTTTTAGCAACATCGGAAGCACTGATTACATATCGATTTTTTTTGATAGGTATGATGCGCATCTCTACATCGAAATATTTAGCAAATTTTTCCCAACAGACATGAACTTCAGCTCCAAAGACAATGTTTGGGAGACCCTTTCCTTTTTTTTGCTTTTTCTTCCAATTCCATTTATGACCAAGAAGAGAGAGCATAATGGCCTCTGAAGATCCAATGGTGGCTGTTCCTAGCCCCTTTGATGGATCGGGCATATGAAACAGATGTGATAACATTTTGACACATCTTTGATGGATCACTTCGGTTTGTGGATACTCATCATGGTCAATGAAATTTTTATGGAGATTTTCCTTGATGAGTTCAATGGCTTCTGGTTCCATCCAAGTAGTTACAAAACTTGCCAAGTTCAAGGAGGGGTTTCCATCCATATTGAGCTCATCATGCACCAATTGATAGGCTGCATTGGCAGGCATACTCTTTTCAGGCAACCTATCCTTTGGAACAGCTTCAGAAAAAAACCTGCTGCTATATGTACTTGCATGACCTTTATTGTTAGAGGATTTCTTACTCATCGTTCTTTCCATTTTGATTTTCTACACGAAATGATAATTTGAGGGATTGCAAGAGCCAGTAACACTCCTATCGATAAAAACCCTACATAAAACTTTGGATCTACAATGGCAAGCTGCGATGGGGGAAAAAATCCAATGAATATGGCAAATAAGGCGCCTATTATTCCGATGGTAGCTATCAACCAAATACCGACATTACCAAAAGGAATTTTATAGGGTCTTGGTCTGTTTGGCTCTTTGTACCGTAAATAGATTGCTGCCGCGAACATCAAAAGATACATAATGAGATATAAAATGACCGTTAAATCAGAAAGAAGAAAAAATGCACTATTTATGGTGGGCATGATCAAGTAGAGCTGGGATAGGATGGTAACGATAATTCCCTGGATATATAAAATATGGGAAGGAACCTCTGCCTTGTTTGTATAGGAGAGAAAAGGAGGTATCAAACCTGATTTAGCTGTAGCTAACATTCCTTTACTGGGACCTACAATCCAAGCTGCTACTCCACCTATAGCGCCGAAGGAGATGAATAGCCCTACAATGGGAACAATCCAAGATAGATGATAAGTATGTAAAAATTTAGCAAAGGCTTGCATGATTCCAGCTGTTAAGCTGATCTCTTTAGGTGGTAAAATGGAAGCAATCGACAGAGAACCTAGTAAGAAGATAAAAAAAATGAGGAAAACCGAGAGAAAAATAGCTTTTGGATAGGAATGGGAAGGGTTATCTACTTCTGTAGCATGTACCGCATTTACCTCCATTCCGGCAAATAAAAGTACTATGCCTCCTAACAAGGCAAGATTCGAAAAATTAGAAAAATCGGGTAACCATGATTCATTTTCTGTTAAAACAATGGGATTTCCTCCTACGGACCAGATGATGCCTAAAAGGATAATGAAAAAAGCTGGTAATAGTGTGCCAAAAAGAACGCCCATAGAGGAAAACCATCCAGATGCTCTCAGTCCTTTTAAACTAATGAAGGTTGATCCCCAATAGATGATCAGTATCACTCCCATAGTATACACTGGATTTTCAGCTAGCTCTGGAGCGAGAAAAAGGTAGGCAAGAGAGCCTGCCGCAAAGGAGAGAATGGTCGGATACCAAAAGATATTCTGTACCCACTGGAGCCAAATGGCAGTAAAACCCGCTCTTTTTCCGAAAGCTTCACTAACCCAATGAAAAATCCCTCCCTCCTGCGGCCATCCTGTAGCAAGTTCTGCTGAGACTAGTGCAGAAGGAATAAGAAAAATAATAAGAGAAAACCCTAAATAGAAAATCAATGAGATTCCCTCTTTAGCCATGAGAGGAAGACCTCGTAAGCTTAAGATCACAGCTACATTCATCATGGCTAGAAAAAAGACAGATATATGTTTTTTGGGCTGCATATCCTATCTATAGAGAATAGAGATATTTTTTGTATGGATTTTTCTGAATCCGAAGTAATAGCTTTCAAAGAAAATCTTCCTTGTTCCTTTTTTCTATCTGAGGTATTTTTTCCCGCTTTTAAAAATGAGGAAATTCTATGTCAATGGCACATATCAGTTACGAGGCTCTTTATAAAAAAAATTCACTGATTACTTTTGACCGTTCAGAAAGTGGAGAGCTCAAAGTCGAAATCACAACAGATAGATTGCAAATTTGTTCTGTCACTTTAACAGATAGGGAAGTAAGCAATTACACAAATCTTTTTGGTAACCGAGAGGTCATGGAAAAATTTGCCACGGGAGAGACCAGAGATAGAGAATATGTAGTGAATCGGATCCGAGGTTGGGTGGAAAGGTGGCAGCGTAATGATCCCTATGCCGGTTTTTCCGTGTTTAAAAGGGAAAATGGGGTTTTTGTTGGCCATGTAGTTCTCGGGCATGGAGATCTACCAGGTGAATCAGAACTAGCGTATCTATTTCACAAAGAGTATTGGAATCAAGGTTTTGGTACTGAGGCTGTGACGGCGCTTGTGGAGGATTTTGCGCCAGCAACACATCAAGGGTTTACTCTCATGGGCAAAACTATAACAAGGATCCATGCCACTAGTCGGAAAGACAATATTGCCTCCATTCGGATTTTGAAAAAACTAGGTTTTCAACAAACTAGCGAAGAAGAGAAATATGGAGCATTGCGTTATCATTTCACTAAAGAATTAACAGAAAGTCAAACGCAAACTAGCAAGAAGATTTCTCACTGTTGTTGTATTCTGTAAGATGGTTTTTTATATAGAAAAATGGCTAAAAAGTAGTTAGATGATTGCTAAAAAAAAGAAGTGCATTAGATGAAAGTATATCTCGTTCAGCATGGATTGGCAAAATCAGAGAAAGAAGATCCCCGAAAAGGTCTTACACCCCAAGGTAGAGAAAATACTAAAAAGATAGGAAAACTTCTCCATCAACTTCATGTACAGCCTGACCTTATCCTGACGAGTCCTAAGAAAAGAGCTAAAGAGACAGCTCTGATCTTCCAGGAAGAGCTTGGAATATCTTCTCATAGCTTGCAGGAAGAAGAGACTCTTGCAGGTGGAAAAGAGTTAAAAGAGGTTCTTTCCTTTCTAGAGGGTTTTTCTTCTTTAGACTCATTTATGATAGTGAGCCATTTGCCTCTTTTGGAAAAGCTTGCCTACTCACTTTGCAGCGCCAATATAGCATTCCAAAATAGCGCTCCGCTCTTTTTGGAAATAGAAAGTATAGATCAATCAACAGGACAGATTGTTTGGTATATTCCAACTACTCTTGTGGAGTAGATGGACACTTTTTAGGAATAATTTTGAGATTTTCTTCCTCTTCTATTTGAGATATGAAATCTTCATTATCTTGGAGAAGAGCACCAGACCAGAGCATCTTCTCACAGCTAGAAGGATTACATTTTCCTCCTAATGTAACAAAGGGTTTACCTTTTTTTCTTTCGCAAGAACAGATTGCTTTTGTTGGGTCCGTAGGATCAACCACGCAAGGACTATCCAAACAGTTGGACCAAGAAGCGTTTGCGGGACATTGTAGAACATTTTTCTCAGGAAACTCTTCCATAGAAAAAGTCGAAAAGAGCCGCGTTAGACCGATTTTGTCCTGATAAGGCTTTCTTGTTTGACACTCTGTTTTTCCTAAACTTTTTCCTTCCTGCGCAGTGCAAAAGCATATAGTTCTTTTTTCATCTTTTGGGTCTGGCAAACACCTTGCTGAAGTGCAGAGGGCATAGGGTTGATCACAAATTTGGTAGGAGTGTTTGGATCGATGTAGCCAAAAGATGGTTCCAATGATCGCCACAATAATAAAGAGTAAAAGCATCCATTTTCTCATATTTTCATATATAAAATTTAATTTTTACTTTTTCCAGTAATTTCGCTTAAAAGAGCTTAACAATTTGTTAATAAAATAGAGTGATATTATAATTAATGGAAATAAATATTGATAAGAAAATACTTTAATATTATTTGTGAAAATATGAAATATCGTTTACCTAAATCTGTCTCTTTGCAACCTATTGATGGAATTCTTACTAAGGAATTCAAAAAACAAAAGGTTGCAGTACCCCCACTTCCTAAAAAAAGGTGGAAAGAGACAGCTCTTATATTCCGAGCTATTCAAGAAAAGGGAATTCCTGACTTTTTAGTCTGCAAAAAACTGAGTGATGATTTGGGATATGGGATCTTTCTTCACCCTAAGGCGAAACCATTGCAAAAGGGACATATCATAGCTCCCTATGCAGGAGAGATTATCCTCTCGGCTCAAAATGATGAGGATGACTCAGCTTATGCTTTTGATATTGTATCTGATTTTCACCTCTCGAAAGAAGATCAATTGCGTCTTCATCCCAATAAACGATATCATCCCAGTAGACTCTATTGTGTAAAACTGGATGCTTGCAAAAAGGGGAATTTTACCCGTTTCATCAACCACTCCGAAAGACCTAATGTAATTGCCGAAATGTTTTCTATACCAAAAAACAACCTAGGGATGGAGCCGAGTGTGGTAGAAATTTTTTACATGGTCAAAAGAACTATCCGCCCCGGTGAGCAGCTCCTTGTAGATTATGAAGATGGTGATGATAGTTATTGGGGACCACAAAAAATAGATCCCTTTCCCATGTTTCCCGCTACCTTCTTACTCGATTCTTCTTTGCAAGTGAAAAGAGCTCTGTAAAGCTTCTATCCCAGTTGATATAATTTCTTCTCAAATGAGAGAAAAAATTATGATGGAGGTCACCTGTCCCACACCAGCCGCAGCTTCTAACTGTTTTTCCAAATTGCAAGCAAGCTACAGGTCTTCTGTTTTTTTGCAGAAGGTGGGAGAAACTCTTCAGCTTCTTAATCTCTATTTGAATCAACCTTTCTATCGTTCTTTTGAGGTAGCTACCCAATGCTTTATGGTGAAAGAGAACCAAGATCCTACATTCCATCGTTACTCAAAAATTGCTCTGGTATTGATCTTTTCTCCTGCACCGATTGCCATGCATCTTGTTGCCGGAGTGAGTATGACTGTAGGTAAAATCATTGCTCCTCATCCCTATTACCTCATAGAGGGAAGGCCATCTATACCTATGCAAAAGAGACTCACCATAGGAAGTTGGAATATATGCGCTTTTTGGGGCGGGCTTCCTACCATTTTCGGAGGATGTCTCCCAGCTAGAATGCGATGGAAAAAAATTGCAGCTACAATTAAAGAGATGGATTTTGATCTACTCCTTTTGCAGGAGGCCTCTTTTGAGACAGGTGAAAAACTAGCGAAACTGATTTCCCAACAATATAGTCACATTTATACCAATTCGGTATCTTTCCGTGCTTATAGCAAAACGATTTTTACAAGCGCCGGACCAGAACTTGTGATAGCTTCCAAATACCCTGTATTACAAGCAAAATTCATTCCTTTTCCGGAGAAAGAAGATCTATCTCTTAAACAAGGAGTATTTGCTATTGAGTTAGAAAAATGTTGGGTGATCAATGCCCATTTCCCAGATGGAGATTCTGAAGATAGAATAGTTAGAAGTAGACATCAAAAGATTCTCTCTTTTCTTTGTGCAGAAGCTGCTAATTGGAAAAAACCTACTTTTCTTTGTGGGGATCTTAATATTCGATATGAAAATAGAAAAAATGATGAATATGCCGAGCTAGTAGAAAATCAGTTTTTAGATCCCTATCAAAAATCCCATCCGGAACATAATGAGATGACAGCCACATGTACCAATATACATCCACTAATTGGTCAAACCAATGAGGAAAAACCTTTTGAGAGGGATGATTATATTCTTCTTGTAAAAAATGGTTGCGAAAAGCAGGTAAAAAATCTCATCCCTACAACTCCGAAAACAAGAATCGATCACAAACTATCTGATCACAAGCCAATAGGGCTTTCTATTACCTTTCTATAGTAAGAAAAGGATGCAACTTTTTGCTCTATGCGTTATGAGTCAGTAAAGCTGGTTTGAGGTCTCGCATGAGAAAATATTTCTATCTGCTATTTTTTCTTCCCCTAGTATCTTTTGCGCTACCTTGTAGTGCTAAATATAGATTCGATGGAAAAAAGCTGGAGCTAACCAACAAAGAGTGGAGGGAAAGACTCTCTCCCAGACAATATGAAATACTCCGGGAAGGGAAAACAGAAGCTCCTCTCAAAAATAAATATCATGATCATAACGAAAAGGGTATTTACAGATGTGCTGCGTGTGATCTATCTCTTTTCAGCTCAGATGACAAATTTGATTCCAAAACAGGATGGCCTAGTTTCACAAAACCTATCTGTCCAGAAAATGTTACAATAGAAAAGAAAAGCCGCTATTTTTTTTACATTGTCAATGAAGTAGTTTGTAGCAGATGTGAATCTCATTTAGGAGACCTCTTCAAAGATGGTCCTCCTCCTGACAGGTTGCGATTTTGTATCAATTCTGCAGCCCTTACTTTTTCTGCAAACCAATAGCTCGATTTACAATAAAGGAATTTTCTCGTAA
>CAYPKB010000054.1:8283-8528 GCA_964411185.1 uncultured bacterium | reverse complement strand
ACGTTAGGACCCTGGACTGCTTTTTGGATGGGAGCCCACATTCTTCTCCCTAAAAAAGCAGAAAAATGGAAAAAAGCTATCAAGAGAAGGTTTTTTCCCATGGTTCCTACCCAGCCCAACCTAGATCAGGGAATTATCTCTTGTGAGGAGAAAATTTCGTACGCAGAGAACTCGCTACGAATGATGGGACTTGTTCGTAATTTTGCTCCTTTTATCTTTTTGTGCGGACATGGTAGTACGACCGA
>CAYPKB010000054.1:0-8273 GCA_964411185.1 uncultured bacterium | reverse complement strand
TAACCCTTATGCTTCTGCTTTGCATTGCGGAGCTTGCGGAGGCAATAGAGGAGGATTCAATGCAAAACTACTAGCCTCGATCCTCAATGATAAAGAGGTTCGTGAGCATCTACAAAAAAAAGGGATAGAGATTCCTACAACTACCTCTTTTGTAGCAGCAGAACATGACACCACCTCAGATGAGATAGAAATCTATGATGAGAACCTCTCCTCTCTACAGAAAGAAAAACTCCAAAAGCTACAAAAGGTGATAAGAAAAGCTTCCCAGAAAAACCGAAACTATAGAGCTTCGAGTCTAGGCATCATAGACAGAAAAAAGTCTCATGCAAAAGTAGTGGAAAAAACCCATCTTTGGTCTGAGGTGCGCCCCGAGTGGGGACTGGCGAAAAATGGTGCCTTCATTGTAGCTCCAAGAGAGTTCACACAAGGATTGGATTTGGGAGGAAGAGTGTTTCTGCACTCCTATGATTGGAAAGACGATGATGGAAGATATTTAGAAACCATAATGACTGCTCCCATGATCGTTGCACAATGGATCAATGCGCAATATTTTTTCTCTACCTGGAATCAACAATTGTATGGATCAGGAAGCAAAATCACACAGAACATTACCGGAAAATTTGGAGTGATGCAAGGCAACAGTAGCGATTTGCTATATGGTCTTCCTCTGCAATCTGTTTATTCTACTGATCTAGAGCCCTATCATGAACCGATGCGATTATCTTCTCTTCTCTATGCACCTCGTAAAAGAGTAGAGGAAATTATACAAAAGCATAAACATCTCTCTACCCTTCTTGGCAATCAATGGATTCATTTAATAGTGATAGATCCGGAAGATGCTCATCGTTACAGGTGGGAGAACGGTGCCTTCCAAAAGCTATCGTAGATCATATTCCGAATAGAAGCCCTCTGGTGGTAGCAGAGCAATTGATGGAAAAGTGAAGACCTGTTGAACCCCATAGAGATTGATCCTCCTCTTTATACTCACCAAGTAAATAGCCAACGAAGAAAATCAGTGAACAGATAACTACATTTTGTATTTTCGTATGTAGAGTTGAGATATGGGCACGAGCAAAAACCATAGCTTGGAGAGCTATTCGAGATATGGTAGCAAAAGAGCTATTTGCTTTTCCTATCACAAACATTTGGACATTCCTCAAACCATCTAATATGACTCCTCTGAAAAAGATTTCCTCTACAATAGGTGCCCTAATGCAAATAAAAAAGACTTTTCTAGCTCTGTCATACAGAGATGTGGAAGAAAGAAGCCACTGCATGGGTGCTTGTATAGGTTTATGCATAAATAGAGAACCGAAAAACCCCATTGCTATACTGCAGGTAAGCATGAAGGGCAGTTCATTTTTGATGGTTTCCGTAAGCTTATGAAAGCGAGAGGGAGAAAACCAACAGTGAGTATTCCTTTTACTATTGAGAAGATATAAGCCAGCCGTGGAAAGAGCTGAAATAAGCGCTACTTGAGGTCCATAGAGACAATGCGCTGAAAAAGCAGCAAGTGAGCTGTTGACCAAACAAGTTGTCTGTTCCTGCGGGGAAAGAGTTAAAGAAATCGCCATATAAATTTTTAATGAAAACTTTACATGGCGCTTACTTTTCTTTTCCAGAAAAAAAAGAATCTGTAGGAGAGGAGATCTTGAGAAATAAACAGTATGAAATTTTACCTATTTTCTTTACGTTGTAAAGATAATGGAAATTCATAGCTTTGCAGCTCTGAAAAAAGGAGCTTCACTAGAGCCTTATACCTATGTTTCTCATGAGACCAAACCTTGGGAAGTGGGGATAGAGATTACTCATTGTGGCATTTGTCACAGTGACATTCACTTACTCGATGACGATTGGGGTCTATCACATTTTCCTCTGGTTCCTGGCCATGAGATTGTTGGGATTGTGAAGGAGATAGGCAAAGAAATTTCCCATCTGCAGAAAGGAGACCGAGTAGGAGTGGGGTGGCAATGTTCCAGTTGTCTTAACTGTAGGTGGTGTTCTATGGGTGAAGAACAAGTTTGCCAGGAGATCAAAGCAACTTGTGTAGATCAATATGGTGGTTATGCTGACTATATACGAACAGATGGAAGATTTGCTTTTCCCATTCCAAAGTCAATGGCTTCCGAAATTGCAGCCCCCCTTCTTTGCGGGGGAGTTACTGTGTTTACCCCACTCAAGAGATTTCAAATGGGCCCAAATAAAAAAGTGGGAGTCATCGGTATCGGAGGGCTAGGACACTTGGCTCTACAATTTGCCAGAGCCTTTGGTTGTGAAGTTGTAGCTTTGTCAAGCTCTCTAGAAAAAGAGAGTGAGGCAAAAAAACTTGGAGCTCATCACTTCCTCTATACAAAAGACAAACAGCAATTAAAAAAGCACTTTGATTCTTTTGACTTATTATTATCTACTGCAATTGCAGGATTGGACTGGGAGCTTTTTCTTTCTCTTTTGCACCCTTTTGGCACACTTTGTTTTTTAGGTGGTTTGGAAAAAGAATGCCAAATAACAATCGCCAATCTTGTGGAGAGAAGCAAAATGATTTGCGGTAGTAACATTGGATCTAGGCCCACTCTCCGAGAGATGCTTGAGTTTGCTGCTCTTTTCAAAATCGCACCACAAATTGAACTATTCCCTTTGAGTAAAGTAAATGAGGCAATAAAAAAGCTCCGAAAAAATCAAATACGATACCGAGGCGTTCTGAAGAGATAACCTTAATTTTTTATTGCAAAGGATAAAGCCTACATGAAGTCTGTATTTTCCATAATTCGGTCAATCAAATGACTGAATTTATGCAAATTCAGTCATTTGAGGGTGTGGCCCTCATGCATTGATTTCTCTGAATTCATACGACAATCTGCTTAATAAAAATTTTCCAGGCTGAAGATAAAAATAGGTAAGAGCTTTTAATAGATCAGGTTTGATCAAAATTAAAAATTAATATATCGAAAAATATATGAGAATAATTCTTCTTTATTCATTTTTTTCTATTTCATTTTTATTCAGCGCGGAAAGTTTAGAAAAAGAAATCGCCATCATGCTCGAAGAACATACAACATTGCATCAAGAGATTGAAAAATTCTCCGATATAAAAGAAGAGCTTAAGCAGATAGAAGAAAAACTCCAAGCACAGCTTTCGCATGTCCAAGGGTTACTGGAAAAGGAACAAAAAGAAGCATTTTCTAAGCAAAACGAACAATTGGAAAGAGTTCGTAGGGAAATTGTAACTCTGGAACAAGAAATGGCCCGGAAGGAAGAAATAAGAAAGGAACTCATACAATTATTGCAAATTCCCGGTACCGATCAACAAGCAGCCCTTTTTGCATTGCGTAGCAATCAGAAGGAAATCGAATCGATTATCGTCACACAAAATAATTTACTTTCTACGCATAATCATCTACTTGCTCAGCAAGAACAAGTGCGAAAAAAAATGGGAGAGAACAAACATACCTCTCATGCTGTTGGATTTTTTGGAGAGTATCTCTATTGGAAGGTAAGACAAAATGGATTGGATATTATCGGAAAGGGAACATTGACTCCTGGCAATGTACAAGATGTTGAATTTGATATGGATTCAGGATTCAGGGTGGGGATTCAATATCACATTGATGAGAAATGGGGACTGGAGGGGTCTTATTTATATTTTTCTCCTGATGGCAAACAATCAGCCTCCCTTGGAGAGGAGGAGCTTTTTTTTACACGTCTTACAGAATTTACTGCCCAAGGCTTTCAAATTTCACCTTTGCAAAATATTACTGCTAATGATGATCTATCTAGTGCAAACAGCTCCATCACTCTTCGCATGCATTTTTATGATCTAAATCTGAGAAGAGAAATGTTACATTATGAATCATTTCAGATGGATTTTCTTTTTGGATTGTTAGCAGCTTATTTAAAGGAACAGCTAAATATCTCTTATGATGGGGTTGGACGAATCGATATTGCTGAAGTTGGACAGCCTTTAGAGCGATTTTCCTTTCCTTTTCATTTACAGACTACAGATATCTGTTGTTTTGGGGGAGGAGGAGCTTATTTAGGTTGCAAGGGAATCATTCCATTGTGGAAAGAAACCAGTTTTTTCGCAGTCGGAAAAGCAAACCTCACTATGGGACGATACGATCTGAAATCCAATTCAGCAGTAGAAACTGGAACAACCGGCAACCCAAGTGTTGCCACTGTAGAACAACTCTATAGAGATTTTCGAACATTTAAGAGCGTGGAGAATTACTTTGGTATGAACTATCTTTTTCATATTCGTGCTGGATTGTCTTGGCAACACCCATTCGGTAAAAACAACTGTTTTTCTTTAGCTGCTTCTTATGAAGGATTTTTATGGCTGGCCATAGCTCGGTTCAAAAAAGGAATCCAAGGGAGTACTGTTACGATCACCGAAGCGCCAACGCTGCAGGCTATAGCCTCCAATAGCTCTATAAGTTTCATAGATCAGAATCACGTAGGTGTACAAGGTTTAGTGGTTTCTTCAGGAATCCGTTTTTAATTATAGGATTGATACCTTTTATCCGGACCTTTCACAGTTTTCTTAAGCAACAATCTGCTTAAAAAGACTTTTTGCCCAGAAAATGGTCAAAAGGGCCAATGGTATAAATATAGCAAAGGCTTGATAAATTATGGGGGCATCGATTTTCCCCATTTGAAGAGAGCGGGATGCTTCTACCACATAATATAGAGGATTGAAATGGGCTACTATCTGTAACCATCTAGGACCCAGAGAAATAGGCAGAAGAATACCTGAAAGAAGCATTGTGGGTAAATTAACTCCATGTACCACAGGGGCTAAAAATTCTGCATTTTTCATGAGAAGGCCAAGAGCATTCGCAAAGGCAGAAGTAGTAATGAGAACCGTTGCCAGTAAAGAAATCAAAATAGAAAGGCTGGGTAGGCTAATTCTGTAACCAAATAGGAAGGCCACACCCATAAATAAAAAAACTTGAAAGAACATACTCACCAGATCTCTTAGAATGAAACCTGCTAAAATAGAAAGACGGCTGCAAGGAGCTACACAAAATCTTTCTATCACCCCTTCTTTGATTTCTCGAATGATGCCCCATCCGGCAAAAAGTCCAGTTAAAAAAGCTATCATCACCATCATACCAGGTACAAATATATCCATGATATTATCAGAAGGAAATCCCATTGATCCTGCAAAACCTTTTAGTAGAGGAGCAAAAAGAAGTAAATAGATAATAGGAGTAGATACTCCCATAGATAAGTAGACTGGGTTTCTTAGTGTCTCTTTGCCTTTTCTGCAGAAAAAAAGAAAGCTATCGCGGATCAGTTTCATTCTGACCCCACTCTGTTGATAGTATTGTCCTGCATCTGATTTCCTGTTTGGGTTAAAAAGACATCATTCAAAGTGGGGGTAGATAGGTCCACTTTTTCTAAAGGGATCTTTTTGGTATCTAAAATCCTCAAAATATCGATAATAGCGCTATTCCCACGATCGACAAAAATCTTCATCTGCAACTCATTGATAGAGATACGATGAGCTTGAATCTCTTGTGATATTTCGTCCAAAAGGGTTGAGTCTACTTTTTTCTTCAGAGATATATTGATGACATCTCCTGATATTTTTTCTTTTAATGTTTGAGGAGAGCCTTCTGGTATGATCTTTCCTTTGTCGATAATGGAGAGACGATCTGCCAAGGCATCTACTTCTTCTAAATAGTGAGAAGTGAGAAAAACAGTTGTTCCCTGCTTTTGAATTTCCTTGATGAGTTCCCATAGGATCATTCGGCTTTTGGGATCGAGTCCTAAAGTAGGTTCGTCTAAAAATAGGAGAGTAGGTTGGTGGAAAAGGCCTAGAGCAAGATCTAATCGTCGTCGTTCTCCTCCGGAAAAAGTAGAAACTTTTCTGCGAGTGCAATGGGTCAGTTGAAACTTTTCAATCAATTCTTGGGTTTTTTTTTGAGCCTTTTTTTTATCCATCCCATGGATTCTGGCTTGCAGAATTAGGTTTTCCTCTAAAGTAGCAGAACGATCGGCACCTCCCATTTGACTAACATATCCAATCTGTTTTCGTATTTCTTTGGTTTGCTTCAGATGGTGAAGGCCTGCTATGAATATATCTCCTTCATCAGGAGGAAGCAGTGTGGTCAACATGCGTAAGGTTGTGGTCTTACCCGCTCCGTTTGGTCCCAAAAAGCCAAATATCTCACCTTTTTTCACTTTCAACGTAATATTGTTTACAGCGAGGAACTGATCATCTTTAGAAAAGGATTTTTTTAAATGGGAGGCTTCTAATATATACATACATACCTGTTCGAAACTATTAGGCTAGAATTAAGAGTTTTTTCTTTTCAATAAAAATAGATGGCTTTTCGAAAAGATCGAAAGCCATCCCAATACTCTTTTCTATAAATCTATCTCTTGATGAGATAGAGCTCCGCAGGAACAAGAACTACAGGATCCCAAAGAACAGCAACTGCATCCACCAGGAAGCAGCATATATCCTTTACCTTGATCAGAAGTAAGAATAAAATTTGCTGTATTGGGTTTATGTTCAACCTTTTCATCGGTGATATCTTTTTCATCGATCAGGGAAGTTGTCATAAGACCCGCATCATCGAAGTAAGAGCTTATGGAGGCCTCTGCTTCTCTGTCGTTTTGGTTCATGCGGGAGTTGATTAGAAAATCTTCAGCGATATTTTGCTCTTGTAAACTCTGTTGAGAATGTCGGAGGGAATTCATTTTGAATCCCACTTCTTTACTGGAAATGGAATAAGGATGATAACCATTATTCCAGCAGGCAGAGTTAAAAGACTCTTTTTCTAGATCGGATTCATAGGTCATAATTTTCTCACTTTACATTGCAATAGAGATCTATTTTTTGATGGTCCCATTTTCTACTTCAGTTACAACGGAGTTTGTAGATTTGTAGACTATTCCCCCAGGCTCACTAAATACGATACGATCAATTTTAGAACCTTTTTCCACTCTAATTTTCTGCTTATAAAAGCTCGTTGCTTGTATGGGATTGGTTACAAATACTTCTTTTGCTCTACATCCCAGCAAAACTGCCTTTTTACTTAAGATTTCCAATGATTGTTCAAAGTTACAATGGGTAAAAGTACCATCACCGCATACGAGAACATCTTTTTCAAACGTGCAATCGAAGCAGTCTGCTCTTCCATTGACTTCTACCTCCTTTTTGAAAGTAGCGTTGGTCGCTTTGAGTTCTCCATTGACTTTTGTGATAGAAGGGATATTAGTCTGCTTTTTTTTCTCTCCTACTTTCAATTGGCCATTAATCGTATGTCCATTTTGTATTGGAACTACTTTTTAGGGGGCAGAAGTGTGAAAAAAACTGGCAATTTTTTTGCATACTTGCTGAAAAAAATTCATGGGATCCTCATTGCAGGTAGTACAGCTGTAACTGTAGATGAAAAAAAGACCTGTCAGGGCTATTTTTTTCAAAATAAACAAAGGCTCATCCTTTTTTGTTTTCTCTCTATTTGAAGTGTTGGAAGATTTCTATTCTGCAACTTTTTTCATCAAAAATAGGAGATGAAACTTGGCACAAAATTTTAGTAGCATTCTCTTTAATAGCAACGTATTTTTTTTAGAATCCAAAAGGAATCAAATGAGAATTTCTTAGGTGTATCAAAAGTCGATGAAAAAGGCTTTGGTGTTTTACATCAACATTTCCAATTGGTGAAAAATTCGGTGAATAGGAACTACTTTGGCGTTCTGTAAATAATGAGAAGAGGGGGAGCTAACTACCCACTTGTCGATAATGTTAAGATTCAATAGCTACAAAACGTTGATTGGGAAGTTGAACTAGAAAGTCAATCTCTATTTTATCTTTAGATCGTATGAAATATACTTCTGGAAGTTGCCCTCGATTGGTAAAGAATCTTCTGATTTCTATTAAGGCTACGTTCTCTACTAAACTTCCACAATAAGGGCTTACCGCAATGGGCTCATATTGATTCCATCACTGTAACCTAATTGTCAGAGCAATATCTTCGAAATAGACTTTTGATGTTTTGATTAATCGTTTAGAGATTATAAATGATCGAGTAAATCGCGCTCTATCCACATATTGACTATTTTAGGGTGACACCCTTATGTAGCCAAAGATTTGTCTAATCACCTGAATATCAGTGGTATATACTTTGACTTCTAAAGGAAAAGACCGAGTCAGAGGGTAGAATCATTCGCAGGAAGTTTGTAAGAGTTATAGCAAACTTATCTTACCGATGGGGTTTTCGTTATTCTTGTGTTGTTTCCGGTAAAATTGTATTGAGGTATTTACC
>CAYPKB010000053.1:0-8698 GCA_964411185.1 uncultured bacterium | reverse complement strand
AGCAAAGTGAATAAGAGTTACCATCCCCTACCACCTTTTTGGGAGCCTGCCCAGTTCCCTTATGAGTTCCATCACAGAAGGGAAGATTGGCACTTTTTTTACAGGTACAGAGGTAATAGGTTTTTCCCTCTTCCAAAACTATTTTCAATGGATGATTTTTTTCGTTCATGCGATACACTATACCAAAAAGGAGATCTTAGATGCAAAATGCAAATGGATTATTTGAAGAAATCAAAGCTTACTCTTATGAAACCCATCTCCTTCAATCTATAAATTATCTCACCTCTTGGGATCAAGAGACCTATATTCCTTCAGGAGCCCATGAATTTCGCAGCAAGATGCTCAGCCACCTTTCCGGTTTAATCCATGAAAGAACGGTTGCAGATGAATTTTATCAAAAACTTTCAAAATTGATAGATATAGAATCCGGAGATTTACGTGTAAGTGGCCTCACTACCTCTCAAGAAGCCTGCTTACGAGAATGGAGAAGAGAATATCTTCTGGCTACCAAACTACCTAATGCTTTTGTAAAAGAATCTTCAGAAGTGACAGGAAAAGCTGCCAATGTTTGGGCAGAAGCAAGAAAACAAAACGACTTTTCCCTTTTTGAACCCTATCTAGAAAAAATTTTTTCCTTGGCTAGAAAAAAAGCAGAATATTATGGCTATGAAGAGCATCCTTACGATGCCCTTTTAGATGAGTTCGAACCCTATACTAAAATTAAAGAGATTGACCCACTTTTTGCTGATCTAAAAGAGGACCTTGTAGAGCTGGTTAAAAAAATCGGTGAGAGCAAACAGGTCAACACCAAACCTTTGGAGGAGCATTATCCAACTCAAAAGCAAAAAGAGTTAGGGCAACAGCTTTTTCAAGAACTGTTTGTTGAGATGGAACATGGCAGGCTAGATTTTTCTACTCACCCCTTTTGCACCAGCATGCATCCTACTGATGTACGCCTTACAACACGTATCGATGAAAGTGACTTTCTAAGCAATTTACTATCAGTGATGCATGAAACAGGTCATGCGCTTTACTCTAGAAATCTTCCCGTAGAACATTTTGGTACTCCAGCCGGCGAGTCCATCTCTTTAGGAATTCACGAAAGTCAATCAAGATGGTGGGAGACACGAGTGGGCAGAAGTCTCTCTTTTTGGCGCTATTTTTACCCAAAGGTACAAAAAGCCTTTCCTCATCTACAAGCTGTTTCTATTGAAGAATTTTATAAAGCTATGAATAAAGTAGCCCCTTCACTCATTCGTGTAGAAGCAGATGAAGTCACCTACTGTTTGCATATCATCATTCGATATGAACTGGAGAAAAAATTATTAGAAGGTTCTCTATCTGTAAAAGATCTTCCTAAGACTTGGAATCAATATTATGAAGAGTTACTTGGGATTACCCCTCCTTCTGACTCTTTGGGATGCTTACAGGATGTCCATTGGTCTTTTGGACTTATTGGCTATTTCCCTACTTATGCTTTAGGTAATATGTATGCCTGTCAGTTTTTCGAAACTTTCCAACAAGAAGAGAAAGAGTGGGAGAAAAAGATAGAAAAAGGTGACTTTTCCTGTATGCGAGATTGGCTTAAACAACATGTTCATAGTCAAGGAAAAGTCTATCCTGCAAAAGAGCTCGTTCGAAAAATTACAGGGAAAAGCCTCTCTCAAAAACCCTATATAAGCTATCTGAATCAGAAGTATGCGAAGATCTACTCTTTCGATAATCCTGCTAAGACTCTATCTCAATCTTAAAAGGTTTTTGGATTGGTAGAACGATCAGTTGTCTGATTTTCGGTTTGTATTCAAACCTGATTGCCAAAGCTTTTTGGCCTCTTCCAGACTTTTGGGCACTATAGGTTTGTTAGGAAGGATCACTTGTGAGTACTTATTTCTGTATTTTTGAATTAACTCAACTAGACTATTTTTATACTCCAAAACTTCTTTTTCAAAGTTTTTGAGTTTCTCTTCCTCTTCACTATTCGGCAAAATAGCCTCTTCTGACAGAGATTTGACCTCCTCTTCAATCAATTCTATCTGGTGTTTACTTCGATGAAGCTCACTACATTTCGATTTTATCTCTCCTATAATGTGTGCATGATTGTTTGCATCTAATCTCTCTTTAATATTTGTGAGCAACTCAATCAAAGCAGCATATTCTTTTCGTGATTCAGCAAAGTAACAATATATATTTTTACATGGATCAGGAGATTTTTTAGCTGATGAAAAAATTAAATCTGCAGAATCCCTTTTCAATGGGCTATCTTGCCCAATATCATCAGTGGTTAAGGCTTCTTTTTGTGGGTCTATCTCTCCAGAAGAACGATTAGAGATAGGAGAAATGGGCGCTGATTCTGTCTGAACAAATCTAAGAGGGATTACGCTTAATCCTTGGATAGAATGAGTAGTAGCTTGTGAATCCGCTGATGCAGGAGAAGTGTCTTTTTTCTCTGTTGCACTCTTTGATGATTCTGGTTCGACTTCAGGGAAATCATCATCAAAACAAGATGAAGCTCTGAAAAATTCAGGTGGCCCCCTTTTCGGAGAAGATTTTGCCCTAACTGATGCTGGCGCTGATTTCACATAGCTTATTCCTGAACAATCTGAGTTGTTATCTTCTAACCTACTCCAGGAAGAGGAAGAGTCTCCAGGTATACCATTTTCTGATGAAACAACTCCGGTACCATTTTTTTGTTCAGATAGACTCTTTCGTTGATTTTCCTGGCGACTAGAGTGAAAAGAAGAATTGTCGCCCAAATCCAAGCTAGCAGGTCTTCTCTGTAAAAATTTTGCTTGAGAGTTAGACCGCCCTATACTCTCTTCCTTTGTTCCATATCCACAGCATAGAAAAGAGCGAAAAAAAGAGATGATATAAGAGGAAATTTTTGATATTAGGTCGATTAACCCTTTACACAGATAACTCTGATGATTCTCAGTAGAGGTAGGTAAGTCTGGAGTAGTCGGTCTTATTGTACACATACAATCTCACATGATGTAAAAGGCCCGACAGAAGGGGTATCTGCCAGGCCAATTGATAAACAAGGAGGAAGAACTTGTTTTATCGCTTTGAATGCTGGTAGCGTTTCCTTGCTCCAGCAAGACCATATTTCTTTCTTTCCTTTTTTCTAGGATCTCTAGTCAGATAACCAAGTTCTTTAAGCTGTTTACGAAGCGTTTCATCCTTTTTTACTAGAGCCCTGGAAATTCCCAATCTGGAAGCATTTACTTGAGACTCAAGACCTCCGCCCTTTACTCGGATGATAATATCGAATTCTTGAGCATTTCCAAATCGGTGGATAGGATCTAAAATTTTTTCTCTTTGATAATCAAGAGGAAAATATTCCTCGAATTTTTTCCCGTTGATATCCAAATTCCCTTTACCTGGTCTTAGTCTTACAGAGGCCACAGCTCTTTTTCTACGTCCAATTCCAATAATATCTTTATCCATTATATATTAACCCGTACCGGTTGTTGCGCTTGCATATTATGATCACTCTCTGCAAAAACGCGAAGTTTTTTCATTTGTTTTCTGCCAAGTTTTGTTTTGGGAACCATACCTTTGACAGCATGTGTGATGATATGAGTAGGATTTTTTTTCATCATTTCACGGTAGCTAGTCTCTCTAAGCCCGCCAATGTGACCAGTGTACTTATAATAGTTTTTTTGAGCTTCTTTGTTACCAGTGACATGGATTTTGTCTGCATTTATGATAATGACCCCATCTCCACAATCGTTATGAGGGGTATAATCAGTGCGATGCTTTCCAATTAAAATTTTAGCTACCTCAGAAGCAAAACGCCCTAAAGTCTTTCCTTCTGCGTCTAGAAGGTACCATTTTCTATTCTTTTCTGATTCTTCTTTTGTTACGAAGCGAGTTTTCTTTTTGTAATGCATAAACTAAATTAGGGTTATTCAAAGCTAAATCATAGCCTCCAAATTACATTTTCGCCAACAGTTTTTTGACATTTGTAAGAAAAGATTACCCTTAGTACAATCAAATGTTTTCAAAAGTAAAAGAAAATTTCTATGCATGGTTTAAAACGTTTTTTTATTCGTACTTACGGCTGCCAAATGAATGAGTTGGATACCGAGATAATGGTAGGATCTCTCGAAAAACGAGGGCTCATCCGAACAGATTCAGAGGATGAGGCAGATCTATTGATTTATAACACTTGCTCCATCAGGGATTTGGCTGAGCGCAAGGTAATGGGGAAATTAGGCCAATTGGGCAGGTCGAAAAGAAAAAGAATAATTGGAGTTACAGGATGCATGGCCATGGCCAAAAAAGAGACCCTCTTCCGAAAATTCCCCCATTTGGACTTTGTGGTAGGTACTAATAATATTACTGATCTCTGTGATGTTGTTGACCAAGTACTCTATTCTAATAAACCCGTATTGAAAACAGATGACCGTTTTGAAGAAAATCTAGACTATCTGAAAGCTAAAAGAGATGACAGTGTCAAAGCTTTTGTTTCCATAATCCGAGGATGTGACAAATTTTGTACCTATTGCGTTGTCCCATACACCCGAGGTCAAGAAGTATCCCGCTCTCCTGATGAAATTGTTGCAGAATGCAAAATGTTAGCCGACAAGGGATTCAAAGAGGTGACGCTACTCGGTCAAAATGTAAATAGTTACGGGAAAGATCAAAAAGAGTGGAATTGCCTCTTTCATGATCTGTTATACCGAATAGATAAAGAAACAAATATCTCGAGAGTTCGTTTCATGACCTCTCATCCCATTGATATAACCAAAGAGCTAATGGAAGCTATCCGAGACCTCCCCTCTCTTTGTAATTTTGTTCATTTTCCCGTACAAGCAGGATCTAATCGTATCCTAAAAAAAATGCACAGGATCTATACCAAAGAACAATATTTGGAAAAAGTAGCCATGCTCAGAGATATCGTTCCCAATGTGCAGTTGGGAACAGATATCATTGTTGGTTTTCCCACAGAAACGGAAGAGGAATTTATGGAAACCTACCGAATATTCGAAGAGGTAGAGTTCTCCGTAGCCTTCATGTATGCCTATAGTCCCCGTAAAGGGACACCTGCCATGCGTTGGAAAGATGACATTCCTGAAGAGATCAAAGAAGACCGCTTGCAGAGACTGATGGAACTGCACAAACAGATCTCTTCTAAGCAAAAAATGCAGATGTTAGGTAGCGAAGTAGAAGTCCTGGTAGAGAGATTCAATAAAGACCAAAAGAAGTTAAAAGGAAGAACAAGTTGTTGGCAAAAGGTCATTTTTGACGGAACGCAAGATTTAATTGGTTCTTTCCAAAAGGTCAAATTGAATAGCTTTAACCATCAAACTTTTTTAGGAGAAGTAGTCCACTCATCTTCTCTCCCTGTTTGTAGTGCGTAATCTTATAAGAGAGATTCAAATTCTTTTTCTGAAAGAATAGGAACGCCTAATTTTTTCGCTTTTTCATATTTAGACCCTGGATCCTCTCCCAGCAGAAGATAATCTGTTTTTTTGCTCACAGATCCAGTCACCTTCCCCCCATGCTCTTCGATGATGGCTTTTGCCTCATCTCTGGTATAGTTTTGTAGAGTCCCTGTGAGAACAAAAGTTTTTTGACTGAGAGGATGGTCAAGATCCACTTTTTTAGAAATAGGAGCCTTCAAAGTAACTCCCAAAGCAAGGCACTCTTGGATTTCGTCTACATTTTCAGGATGTGAGAAAAAGTCTACAATGGATTCAGCTACAATTTCGCCTATTCCCTCTATTGAGACAAAATCCTCTACCTCCATTTTCATAAGCTTTTCAATAGAACCCGACGCTTTAGCTAGATCTTTTGCTGTCTGGAGTCCCACATGAGGTATGCCTAGTGCATGAATAAATCTTTCTAAGGGAGCTTTTTTCGAGGCTTCGATACTACGTAGTAAGTTATCTGCTGATTTCTCTTTGAAACCTTCTAACTCTAAAATATCTTCCCGCTGTAGCCTGTATATGTCGGAATACCTCTCTACCAATTTCTTCCTTACTAATAACTCCATCACTTTAGCCCCTAAATGCTCGATATCCATAGCATTTTTACTGGCAAAAAATATGAGCTGTCTCAGCTTTTGGCCAGGACAGGATGGATTAGTACAACGGATTGCGACTTCACCCTCATAATGCACTACTTTCGTATGGCAAATGGGGCAGTGTGTAGGCATTTTCCAAGGAGGGGTGCCTGGCTTTCTTTTGGAAAAATCTACCCGAACTACCTTGGGGATCACATCTCCTCCTTTTTCAATTATGACATGATCGCCTATCCGTATATCTTTTTTTTCTATTTCATCATGATTATGAAGAGTGGCTCTTGAGATGGTGCTACCTGCCAAAAAGACAGGTTGTAATTCAGCAACAGGAGTAAGCACCCCCGTCCTGCCCACTTGAACTACAATATCTTTAATCACAGTTTCTGCCTGTTCAGGAGCAAATTTGTAAGCACATGCATACCTGGGAGATTTTCCTGTTACTCCCAACCTGTTATGCAAAGAAAGATCATCTACTTTAACAACAATTCCATCGATCTCGAAAGGTAGACTGCTGCGCAACTTCTGTATACGATCGGCAAAAGCCACAATTTCCTCGAAATTTTTTGCGCGAAAAAAAGTTTTTTCCGGTGAGGTGGGCAACCCCATTTCTTTGAGATATTTATGAATTTCATATTGAGAAGAACAAAACTCTTCACCCTCTGCTATTCCATAAGAGACTACCTGTAATTTTCGTTTCGAAACTTCTTTAGGATCTAACAACTTTAAGGATCCTGCTGCTGCATTTCTTGGGTTGGCCCAAGGCTCCAACCCCGCCTCTTCTCTCTGTTCATTCAAACTTCTAAAAGTAGCAACTGACATATATACTTCGCCTCGAACTTCTAAAAGAGGAGGTGCTGGTTGTTTCAAATGAAGAGGAATAGATTTAATGGTTTTAATATTCCCCGTAACATCATCACCTCTATACCCATTTCCTCTCGTCAGCGCTCTTGTTAACTTTCCCTCTTCGTACCGTATAGATATGGCAGTCCCATCGATTTTTAGTTCACAACAGAAAAAGAGATTTTCTTTGCCAGCAAGTTTGTAGACACGCTCTATAAAATGTTGCAGTTCTTCGAAAGAATAAGTATTGGCAAGAGATAGCATAGGAACTAAATGCTCTCCATGCGAAAATCCCTCTGTAATCGTCTCTCCTATTCTCTGAGTAGGTGATTCAGGATGAACTTTCTCAGGGTGTTTTTTTTCATACTCTTCTAAAGCTTTTATCAACTGATCATACTCATAATCAGAAATGAGAGGCCTGCTCTCTTCATAGTAATGCCTATCATGTTCTAAAAGAGTTTCTACAAGCTCGATATATTCTTTTTGAGAATTAAGCTTTCGCATCATGGAATTGAACCTCTAAAATCAGAGTGGCAAGAGGAGGTAAATGACAAGAAAATCCGACAGAAGAACCTCTATCGTCATAGACAATAGGTGTTGTCTCATTCAATTTTCCAGACCCTCCAAACTCCTCTCTGTCACTATTGAATTTTTCAATAATAGATGAGATGGCTGAAAGCTTGATAAAATAATTTCTTCTATATACTGGTGTGAAGTTATGTATTACAGCTAGCTGTTGCTCCTCACCCCTTCTGAGATAGCAAATGACAGAACCATTCACATCAGAAAAATCTATCCAATCGAAGCCTCGCCAGTCAAAATCATACTCCCATAGAGCTTTATTTCCCAGGTAGAAATGGTTCATTTCTTGCACAAAAAAGTGATATTTTTGATGAAAAGGTTGTTTTAAGAGCTCCCATGAGATTTGTTGTTTGACATCCCATTCTTTGATTTGTCCTATCTCTCCTCCCATGAAAATTAAATGTTTGCCCACCATAGAGATCATGTAACAATATAAATTTCTGAGATTGGCAAATTTTTCCCATTCATTACCGGGCATCTTAGAGAACAAGCTCTTTTTCTCATGAACAACCTCATCATGAGATAAGACAGAAATGAATCGTTCAGAGAAGGCATAAACCATACCAAATGTTAACTTATCATGATGATGCTTTCGAAATAGAGGATCTGTTGAAAAAAATTTAAGCGTGTCATTCATCCAACCTAAGTTCCATTTCAGATCAAATCCCAACCCTCCCTTCTCTACGGGTTGTGTTACCCCTTTAAAAGCAGAAGATTCTTCAGCCATTATCCAGACGCCTGAGACCCTTTTATGAATAATTGAATTAAGGTGTTTCAGAAATTCGATAGCTTCTAAATTTTGATTCCCCCCATGTTTGTTAGGAAACCATTTACCCTCTTCCCGACCAAAATCCAAGTAAAGAATCGAAGATACTGCATCTACTCGAAGACCATCTATATGCATCTGCTCTAACCAAAAAAGAGCGTTGGCAATGAGAAAATTTACCACTTCAGCTTTTCCATAATTGAAAATCAAAGTGTGCCAATGGGGATGAATACCTTGGTAAGGATGTTCATGTTCGAAAAGAGCGGTACCATCAAACCGCGCAAGAGCATGGTCATCTGCTGGAAAATGCCCAGGTACCCAATCAAGAAAAACACCAATGCCCTCTTTGTGCATATAGTTGATGAAATATTGAAAGTCTTCAGGAGTTCCATACCGTGAAGTGGGAGCATAGAATCCGGTTACTTGATATCCCCATGATTCATCTAAGGGGTGCTCCGCTATGGGAAGAAGTTCTACGTGAGTAT
>CAYPKB010000052.1:4302-8762 GCA_964411185.1 uncultured bacterium | reverse complement strand
CCATGTGATTCATCATAGTAGATAAGAGCGGGGTTTTCTCCATCTCCGTGGAGTTTTCCTTCCTGGTAATTGAGCTCCGATTTTAAGGAGCCGTTGGGGTACCATTCATAGGAGGGTCCATCCAGTTTATCGTTATGATAATGTAGAGAAGTCTGTTTTTTTCCATTTTCGAAATATTGAAAAAATTCTCCCTCTCTTTTTCCTTCGATAAATTGACCACTTTCTTTCAGTTTGCCGGACTCATAGAAAGACTCGACTTTGCCTTCCGGTTTGTTATCGACAAAACTTTCCTTGGTTTTAATCTTTCCATTTTTATGAAAGGAGATGACCTCTCCCTCTAATACACCTCTACGGAAAAAAGAGATCCTACTTGGTTTGTTGTCGCTGTAAAAATCTACTCTAGCACCATGTGGGACCACTTCACTTTTCCAGAGGGAATATCCCTCTTCTTCTTTATCTACAGAAGTCAAATCCATCTCCAATTTGATAGAGCCTTTTTCACTGTAGACTACTTGTTTCACAGCATTTTCACCCTCTTCAGTAGGTTCAAAAAAAAGGATCTGTTTGGGTTGACCTGTGGGATATTGTTCAATCACTTCCAATCTCCAATTAGGTTCCTTTGGTCTAAGGAAAGAAGCAGGAGATCCTGACATGTGCGCAAAGGCAAAAGAAGCGGTAAACAGCGCAAGAATTAATTTTTTTAACATAAGCCCCCTAATTAGATTTCTTACAACTACAAACTAGTTAGAGGCGAGTGTAGTATATCATTCGATTTTCCTGAAGAACTAACTCCTTTGCATAAAATGGGAAGCTAATTACACTTATCCCTCATTTGATTAGGAGCCTTATGAACCATTATAGACAAGTGAAGCGAGCTATCTCTCTTTTAGAAATTCTCATAGTGATTTTTTTAATTGGCATCATAAGTACCGTAGTAGCTGTCAATCTCAGTGGTAGCCTCAATAAAGGGAAAGCTTTTAAATCCAAACAGATGAAGCAGCAATTAGAAGAGGTCTTTACGCTTGCCTTGATGCAAGATTCAGATATTACTCCTGAAGATATCAAAGCAAATCCTGAAAAGTTTTTAAGGGATTCTCCCCTTATCAAAGATCCCAAAAATGCACTTCTAGATGGTTGGAATAAACCTTTTGAGATATCGATCACAAAAGATGATGAGATCAAAGTGAGCTCCTCTAACTTGGACAGTTATGAGAAAAAACAGAAGAAGAACAAAGGTAAGTAAGAAAAATGCCTTTTCTTTACTGGAGCTTTTCCTATCACTTGCTTTAGTCTCTATGGGAGCCTCTCTTTTGACTATGCAAGGGCTCACTCTGATTCGTTCTAAAGAATTGAGTTACTCACAACATTCTTGTCAGGAGATCATCAATTTTTGTAAGCTTTCCTCCTCCTCTCGACGGCAAGATCTGCTCCTTTATTTTTCAAACAATAGTAGTGGTTGTTTGCTCGAAGTAAGACCCTTTTGGCAGAAAAACAAAAGAAATATCCTCTATAAAAAGCTTATCCTTCCGAAGACAAAATTTTCTTATAATAAGATGGAAAAGGGATCCATTCTTTTCTCTCCTACGGGGGCTATTGAACCTCCGGGAACTATCCTCCTCTCTTATAAAGGGAAAGAAAAAGAACTTTCAGTAGGCTCTCTTAAAAATCTAGAATAGAGCCCGCATCACAAAGCGGCAATAAAATAGCTAGAACAACACATCCTATAATGAGCCCAAGAGACAAAAGCATGATAGGTTGTAAAAGAGTGGTAAATTTTTGGATAGATCCCTCAATCTCCTGCCTGTAGGTGGTAGAGATATGTCCAAACATATCAATTAAGTCACCACTTTCTTCAGCAATAGCGATCATCTTGCTCATTTCACCGAAAGGTTCGGGAGCTATTTTTAAACCTTGGCTCAAAGATTTTCCTTCCAAAATCTGGTCTCTGATCTTTTCTACAAGTGAAATCAAATAAGGATAGGATAAAACAGAAGCAGAATGAGAAAGGGCATCTACCAAAGGCATTCCTGCATATAGAAGGGACTGCATCGACTTACTAAAGCGAACGGCACCGCTCTTGAGGAGATGTTTCCGAACAAATGGCAAGTGAAATAAAAGAATTTTCACTGTTTTTTTTCCTTGTGGAGTGTAAATCGCAGCAAGATTTCCCGATAAAATCAAACCAAGAGTTATCAATAAAATGGAGCTGCTTTGACAGGCAGCATCGGATACCCACAAGACACTTTGTGTTAGAAGGTGTAACTCTCTTCCCTCAAAAAGAGGAGCAAGAGAGGGAACTACATAGAATAGCAGAGTAGATACTACGATTAGGCAAAATGAGAAAAGTAAAAGGGGATAGATTAAAGCGCCCGTTATTTTCTGCTTGAGTTGTAGTTGTTGCCTCATATTTTCAGCAATTTCTCTGATGACTTCTGCTAAATTACCCTGCTCTTCACCATTACGCACCATCTGAATATAGATGAGATCAAAGCTATCGGGATACCTGCTCAAAGAAGAAGAAAGAGATTCTCCCTGATTGATACGCTCAGTGAGATCCCGAAGAAGAAGAGAAACATTTTTATCTTTTTGCTTTTCTTGCAAAAGAGCTAAAGAACGAAGGAGCGGTAAACTTGCCGAAAGAAGTCTTGCCAGCTGCTCAAAAAAATAGAGTGTCTTTTTTCGAGAGAGTTTACCAAAAGAAGTTTTCTTTTCTTCTTTGAGTTCGATTACCAGATACTCTTTATGAAAGAGATTTTTTTGCGCTTCGATTTTATTGTCAGCTCGCAAAGAGCCGCTCATCTTTCTTCCATCTGCAGTAATCGCTCTATAAGAAAAGAAAGGCATTGGACTACTCTCCACTATCTATATTGGTAACTCTTAGCACCTCTTCCAGAGTGGTTATCCCAGCCGATACTAATTCCAATCCAGAGTGGAGAAGGGTTTGCGATCCCTTTAAAGCAGCCTGCTTGATCTCTACAGCATCCGTAGTGCGCAATATCTCTCTTTTTAGAGAAGAATTCACCATGATCAGTTCATAAATCCCCGTTCTGCCCACATAGCCGCTATTATGACAATGATCACACCCTTTTCCAATATATTGTGTTCCCTTCCAACCGAGATGAGCAAGAGCAGATTGCTCTGTTTTGGATGTTTTCTTTTTTTGTATACAAAAGGGACAAATCCGACGAACTAACCTTTGAGCTAGTACCCCTCCTAGAGAAGAGGAGATCAAATAGGGTTCAATACCCATATCGGCAAGTCTTGTGACGGCAGATGCTGCATCGTTAGTATGGAGAGTGCTGAAAACTAAATGGCCTGTGAGGGCTGCTTGTACTGCAATATGGGCTGTCTCCATATCACGGATTTCTCCTACCATAATTACATCTGGATCTTGCCTTAGAATATGTTTCAAACCAGAGCTGAAGGTAAGAGAAATCTTTGGGTTCACTCCAATCTGAGAAATATTTTCTAATCTATATTCGACTGGATCTTCGATTGTCATGATATTTTTTTCTTGGGAGGGCAGCTCACTAAGCGCGCTATATAGAGTTGTTGTCTTACCACTTCCTGTGGGACCTGTAACTAACACCATTCCCTCGGACAGAGATGTCAATCTTCTAAATTGGGTCAACATCTCTTGTGACATCCCAATTTTGTCTAATCCAAGCAGGATATTTCCTCTGTCTAGAATTCTCAGTACAATTCTCTCTCCATGGACTACCGGTATGGTGCTCACCCGGAAATTGATTTCTCTCTCTCCATAATAGAGCTTCATTCTGCCATCTTGAGGCAATCTCTTCTCAGCAATGTCTAGTTTTGCCATCACCTTGATACGGGTCATAATCTGACTGGCATGTTCTCTAGATGCGCTGAGAGGTTCCTGCAATATGCCATCGACACGGTAGCGTATTTTTAGACTATCTTCTTTCGGTTCAAAGTGTATATCGGAAGCTCCACGTACGATTCCCTCTCGGAAAAAGCCATTCAAAAGACTTATTGTAGGGTGGGAAGAGCTGTCTGCAAGAAGGTCATACTCCTCTTCTTCCCTCTCCATTTTTATCTTTTCATCATCTACTTCTCTCTGCTCATGTTTATGAAAAGCATATTCGATTGCCTGTTCTAATACCTCTTTAGAACAACAGATTTTTTCAATTTTTTTACCAAAGAGGACCCGTAATTCTTGGACAGTTTGGAGGTCTGAAGGATCAGTAAACGCAACTTGCATGAAGTTTTTCTCTTCAGCAAGAGTTAGAATCTTTTTTTCTTTTGCTACACTATAGGGAATTTTGGGGCTTTTCTCCTTTACATGTGGATATTCTTTCAAATTTTCCACATAAGGAATCCCCAGATTGGCACAAAGGTGGCTGATTTTCATCTCAGGATTTGGCATTGGCATGGTATCCATTAGGCTCGAAGAGCAGTTGCAAGCTTTTCTCAAACATACGTTTTTTTTCTTCTGC
>CAYPKB010000052.1:0-4292 GCA_964411185.1 uncultured bacterium | reverse complement strand
TTGATTCAACCTTTCAATAACAGCAGGTATGTCTCCTGGCCTTTTTTGCAGCTCATTCATTCTCAATTTATGTAAATCCTCTACAGGATCCCGAATGATATGTGGAGTGATAAATATGAACATCTCAGTATTTGTATCTGCATGGCTTGTACTGGAAAATAGTTTACCAATACCTGGAATCTCCCCTAGAAAAGGGATTTTCTCTGAAGATTCTTCTGAAGAGGTCCTTTTTAACCCTCCAAGAATGATAGTCTCCCCATCTGCGATTCGCACCTCATTTTCGATGTGTCGTTTGGTCACAGGTGGTCTATCATCTCTTACAGTCTGGGTTGTATCAAAGGTAATGTTTGTCTGGAGAGTGATAAATCCTTGACTCTCTTCATTCCCTGGTGTGGGTAAGTGAATGGTGGGAGTAAGAACCAGAGTAGTTCCATATTGAGCTCTGGTGAAAGATTTTTCCATAGCTACTTTACTTCCCGTATCTACCTGTACCGCTCCATTGTTGATAGAGATCTCCTCTACAATGGAGATGGTAGCAGGTGTCTGGTTAATAGCGAGTATTGATGGGTTAGCATTGATTTTTACATTCTCTTGGGCCATCAAAAAACTGTAGGTAATATCAAAGGAAGGAAGATATTTTCCTTTTCTGGGATGAGAAAAAATAAAATCTAATATTCCTTTCCTATAAGCATTTTGATGAGCATCGAAATGAATGGAACGTTCTTTTTTTCCTGATGAGGCACCTAATTGCAAGAGATTGATCCCGATTTGTCCCCTCTCTTGGTATTTTTTCTCCACAAGTAGGACATCAATTTGAACCATTTTTTTAGGAACATCTAGTTTTTCCAAAATAGAGGTGATCTTTTCTTTCTCCTCACTTCGAATGACCATGCAGAGCGATCCCGTCTTATTATCTACAATGAAATGATCATTTTGTTTGGTCTGTTTCTCATTAGAAAGAGAGTTTTCCTCTATAAGTGAGATGTAGACTCTCTCTAGAGTTTCAGCTAGAGTTTCTGGAGAAGAGTGTTTGCAGGTATACCAATAGACAATTTTCTCTTCTGGAGATGAGAGTTGACTTTCCAGGTTTTGTAATATCCGCTCTCCCTTTTCGATCATTTCTTGATCTCCCACTAATACAAGTCCTTGCGGTAAGGCCATAATTTCAAGCTGATGAGAGGCTTTATTAGGGAGAATTGTTTTCTCTTTTACAGGAAAATAGGCTTGCAAAATGGCCTGGGCGTCCGATACGAAGAGCTTCTTGAGTTCTACCAATCTGATATTTCTCTGATTTTGACTATGTTCCCATATAGCAGCATGCATATCTAAAAGCATACGAATCTCTTGCTGCTCTCCTACCAGGACAATATTATTTCCCACTCCATAGATGAAAGTCTCTTTGGGATCAGAGAATCTTTCAAAAAAGCTCTGTATGGCCCTTACATTCTCTCCTCCTTTTTCAAAAAGGTAAAAAATACGGCTATTGGATTGGAATGCATCTAGTTGGTTTGGTTGGGAGCAAATACCTTCCACAAGAGAGGGATTTTGCTTTAAGAAATAGAGATATTTTGTAAAAGGGTTTACCTGTTTCACTCCAATACCGTTGGAGTGAAGAATGAGATCTACCATCTCATTCCATGATTGTCTAGGAATAGAAAGGGCCGAATAGAGATGGAGCTTCAAAGATCCAAGTTCAGGGGGGATAACATAGACAAAATCAAAAGAACCAAATTCTAATATAAAATCTCCAATCGTTACTTCCCCAAGATCCCAAGTAGCATACTCTTCATCGGTCTCATTTTCGGCAGATTCTGCTCGGCTCATCTCTTCTATCTGATAGATCTCTTCCCGTAAAGCTTGAGTCTGCCTCAAGAGAGATTTGAAAGCATTTTCCTCGCTTCCTTCCTCATAGAGTTTTCGAACCTCTCCATATTTCTCAAAGAGCTCTTTTTTCTTCTGGGAAAGTTCTTGGTTCCTTTCTTTCCAATCGATCTCTTTGGCTTGCAATGCGATGGCAATCAGAAAGATATACAAACATTTCATCTACTTTCTTTTCCTTCGGATATGTTTTTTTCGTATTTGTTTATCCACATCTAGTGCGATCTCTTTCTTTTGGTTTTTGAATATAGAAAAATAAGAGCCAGTTAACTTTTCTTTTCTTCCTTTTTTCTCCAAAGAATCCACTAGGAAGACCTCCCCTCTATGGGCAAGAATCTCTGCTAGATCGCGTGATAGCTTCCAATTTCCCTTATCTCGGATCAAAGCATCTCCTACATGAAATACCACCCGGTGATTGTCTAATGTACAGCTGCACTGTTTCTCATTGCGGACTCGAATATTTTTCAAAAGATCTTCTATCTTTACTGGGTTAAAAGGAATAGAATAGCTGGAAAGAGCAAAAAGATAATAGTGATCCCCCGAAGAGTCCCATCCTTCAAATTCTATCGTATTATCCTCTTTGATTTGTTTCACTCTCGCAAGAGGTATCCCCTTTTTTGGATGGTCATAGCTCTTCCATTCCCCATTCTCAAAGGTCAAAAATTGGGAGGGTTGTATGGAGATGAGATGATTGCGATAGATGAGATTATACTGGGGGGATTGATCAGGTGAGAGTCTCTCCACAAGGAGATTCTTACCTAAATATTTTGCCTTAGATAATAGATAAAATGGCGAGTTTTTCTCCGGTAGTAAGGTAGGGTTTGTTACTGCCAGAGATAACTGCATCCTATTTTCCTGCAAAAAGGGCGCCTCAACCACTTGTTCACAGTGGGCTTTTTTCTCTTCCAACTTATGGAAGATAAGATAAAAAGGGGTCTCTTTATCTGAAATGGACAATCTTCCACCTTGATAGGTAAGAAAAAGCTTATCTCCTCTGTGAATCTCAACCTTCTCTTTGCTGCCAGAGATGTGAAGGAAATATTTTTCTTCACCCGGGAAAGGAGAGGGAAGATATTGCATAGAAAGAGAGCTACGGATTTGGGGCATTTGCACAGAGAGTTCTTTTTCTTCCTGTTCAAAAAGGGCAAAAGCTTTCGAGGAAAACTCTTTTTTCCTATTGATACTCTTCTCTATTGTGATCGGAGGAAGGTCCAAGGATTCCTCATCACCCTTCAAGGCGAGCAAAAAGGAAAAAAAGGGAGAAAGAAGAAAAAAAAGGAAAAAAAACCGCAAGGACCAAACTCTATTCATAATGCTAGGATTACAGGAGTAGGAATTGTAGGGAGTCAAAGAAAAAAAATAAAGTTTGATCTCACATGAAAAAAATAGAGATTTTTAGAGCGTTACAAGTTAGAATTTTGCCAAAAAATTCTTAAAGATCTACAATAACTGAAGGGACCCGTTAGATTCGGGGGAGGGGAAATATGGCAAAAAAAGATAATCCTATAGATAAAATGAAGGAAGGAGTCTCTGTAAAAGAGATTGAAAACTTCTCAAAAAGATACTCATATGAAATTCTGTTAGCGCTTGCGATCGTCGTGGCAACGGTCTCGGCTGCTTTTGATTTTTTTTCAGGGCCTCGCTGGAGCGTGTTCTTTTGCGGTGCAGGAGCTCTTTTATCTGTGTTACTTACAACAAAAGTATCCACTGCGCTCAGAAAATTTTACGAATTCTTCAATAAGCAAGAAAAATCTACACAGTTGATCCTAGGCATCGTTAGAGTGGTCGTAGCTCTCTTCTTGCCTTTTATCATCTTTTGCGGAATAGGTCTTCTTGCAGGCATTGCCATGGGAGATATGGCCAGTGGCATGAGAAGTGGTCCAAGCGAAAAGCCAATGAATGAAAAGAAGGGCTCTTCTGACGAGGAAGAACACCTATAATATTTTTTCCGGAAGATAAAAATCGGAGAATTTGATTCCATTTTCTTGCAGACTGGAAAAGTGGAAAAAATGAGTAGGATGATCAGCAATCCACAGAGCTAGAGATTTCTTTTCTTCCTTCTCAACCTCTTCCATTCCCAACTGCTCTCCTCTTCCTGCTAGCTCGAGCAAAAGATATCCGTAGAGAATCTCTTTCCCTTCTACATTCTGAGAAAGCTCTTCTTTGAGTTTTTTTCCTTCTTCTAGAGCTTTGGCATGATCTTCTAATAGAGAGATACGAAGAAATCTCTCATGATAGGGAGCAAAGCTATGGATTTTTTTCAAATAGCTCTCCATAAATGGTTCTGTTGTTTTCGCATCTTCGAAAAGGAAAGTTTCTATCACTTTTAGATCATATTTTTTCATCAAGGAGGGATCTTTTTGGATCTTTTGAGCCATCTCTTTAGTGATCGTGTTCGGTATAGGTATTTCTTC
>CAYPKB010000051.1:2824-8780 GCA_964411185.1 uncultured bacterium | reverse complement strand
GAGATCCTAGATCTTCAGCCCAAGGTAGATCTGGGCAGAGACCAAATCCGCATTCCAGATAGGTAGTGATGGTATTGGATAGAAGGAGTAGTAGAACAACTGAGGCAACTAACCATTCCCATTTGTTCATTTTTGTAATTTTGCACTCTTTGGGTAAGAGAAAAAGAGCTAAAGAAATAGCTAGGATAGAGCAAGCGAAAGCTAAAAATGCCCATGTGTAAAGGTTGAGCCCATATACAGGAATCCCAAAGATGGGAGAACCTGGGCAGATATGAAGAAGTATTTGCCGAATAGAGACACTGGCACCCAAAATAGCAGCAAAAAGAGAGAAGGCAAAATATCTTGCTTTCAACCCAAATCGTAGATTCATAAGATCACCCAATGAGACTCCAAACATGGCTACTCTTTGTAAAAGACACAAAGGACAGGGCATCTCTTGCTTGAAAAATTGTTGGTAATAGGCCCCTGATAATATTCCCATCAAGACTAAGATAAAAAGAGTAAGAGCATATCGTAGAAAACGTTCCATATCAGAAATTCAAGTTAAGTTTCACAGTGATATGATGAATGAAAAGCATAAGAGCTAGCAGTAGGTTCAAAATACCCACAATCAAGGCAGCCTTTCTTTGGCGAAAAAAAATCAATCCCCAAACCATAAGAAATAGGAAAAAAAGTAGAACCATCATATATGTTTGGATCTACTAGATAAAAAGAGAAAATGCAAGAGTATTTTACCTCAAAAGAAAAGATCGAAAGAGCCTTCCTGTCTTTCCTTCATCTGTAGAACCAGCAAAAGAATACCTACAACGATCCATGTTGAGAATTCTATCTTGTGGAGCAAATAGTTTATCTACCAGAGATTTTGTATTCTGAAAAGAAGAGCAATGAGTGAGATCGCTCACTTTTCTTCCACTTAGATTACTCGTTTGCGCTTGTGACCGTATTGAAGAAAAATAACTTGATAGCTGATGAATAGGATATAACATCTCTTTGCCTCTTTCTGGTTGATTTGTCTATGCAAATATTTTTTTACCAAAAAGAGGCATTTTCAGATAGTTGGATTTCTATCTTTTGGGATCAATCTTGCTCATCCTCTTTGATGGGCTCAAGTTTTTTGGACTTAGAGCTACTAAAAGTATCTCTAATTCTTTCAACACTTTTAGAAATGCTTGCAGATAACCTTCTACCACTGTTGGACAAGCTTCTAGATGCTCTCGACATAATTCGGGCTTTCGGCTGAGCACCTGCAAGGGCTAGTAACAAATGAATATGAGTAAACCCTTTTTCTTTGAACCATCCTTCCATATCAGAATCGCTATATTTTTCTTCTCTGATCTGTCTCACTTCTTCTAAAAACCTTTTTTTTACCTGAATACCCCATGGGCTATTCTCCTTTTTTACAGAGATGAGCTTGTCACAGTCCCCTGCTGAATAGAGGAAGTTGGTTACACTATCGAAATTAGTAGCGCGGGCAAAAGCATCAATGGTACGAGGAATGGGATGAGAACCTTCCACTTTATATCTTGTAATGATTTCTGTTGTAACCAAACTAGGCACACTATTTCCTGCAGGAAGAAAGAGATGCGAGACTGCAAGCGGCTTAGGTTTGGGACGCATTAATTCACCTGCCAATATCAGAGATTCGAAAGTAGTAGAGTCTAGAGAATGATTCACTTTTAGCCATGGTTTAATCAAACCATTTTCCACTCTCTTTCCGAATATTTTTTTTACAGGTTGATACAAACTGCGATCGAACTCTTTGAAAAATTTGGAATATTTACCTTTTTCTTCTAGTTTTTTTGCTGATGCAGCGCTTACAAATCTTTCATGCATGTTCTTCATAATCTTCGATAAGGCGCTCATCCCCAACTTATCAAGGGAGATATTGACTGCAAAATCGCTCTCTATCGATACATTTTCCGGATGTTGCAAAGAGTTTGTATCCTGCATAAAAAAATAGCGGATGGATAGGGATATTCTGCTATTTTTTTCTCCTGTTTTATCCTCGATTGTACAACTGCCCAAGCTGCAGAAGCGATCAATGGAATAGTTTCCCGGTTGAAATACTTTTATGAGTAAATGTCCTCCTTGATTGATGAAAATATTTACCTTATCGGAAAGGTATTCCATTCTCACTGAACAGCTACCATTATCAACCACTAAATTTTGTTGCCAACTAATAGAGGATGAAGGTTGTATTGTAGGACTTGCCATAGAAAAAACTCCTGTTGAATAAGGGCAGAGATGATAAGGAGTGAGCTATTTTTTTGGGGAAGAAAAAATAGCTGAATCGTGGAAATAGCTACTCAGCGTAGACTCTTTTGATATAAGAAATTACTCTTCTGAGAGCTGTAAGTTGAGTTGCTTCGTAAGTAAAACTCTCATGGGCTTCAATAATGCTCTGAGAAAAAACTGTTTCACGGAAGAGACGTCTCGCCTTAAAAGAAACTTTCTTTTCAAGAGGGGGAGTGCTAGCTTTTGTTGAGACTTCGATTTTTTCCTGCTTTTGCTCAAAGACATTTCCTTCGCAGATAACTGTATCTACATATTTGCTTTGACTAATTTTCAAAACTTCATCAGAAAAAATGATCTCCAATCCAAGCTCATCGAAAGGTTTTATAGAAGGGGTTTTATCCAATTCTTTCTTTTTTTTCAAAAGAGTAGAAAGAGTCTCTATTGCAGCGTTGATCCCTTTTACTTCTTTATCTTCTATAGGTGTTTTTGCTTCTATGAGCTTCCTATTATTATACAGGGAGATGACTGATATCCATTCAGATTTGAATAACTGAGTATCCTTTGTCAAAAGGAGATGCACTTCACCAACAGAAATCAGAGATTCCACAGCTAGACTCTTTATCTTTTGGTCTAATTTGATTGTGAGAGAGGCGCCACTTTGCACGAAAATAATAGGATTTTTTTCGAGAGAAGAGGCGTTGACCTCATGTTTTCCCTCTTCAAAAATATAGATTCTTTTAGTTAAGTTCCCAGAGGAAGAGATTGCAGCCATATAATACCTACTTTTTTAAAAAAAGGATGAATATTTTTTCTATTTCTCTCATTGATTGCAAGTGAAAGCTTTTAGTCGGCGGTAGTTACATGACCGTTATCTTTGCCAATAGCTATGAGAAGAGTTTCCATATATTTTTGATATCGAAAAGAAAAAGATTGTAATTCCTGTTGCAAAATTTCCATCTTTTCTTTCTTCAATCGGCTCTCTACTTTCTTTTGTAACCAACCTTCTGTCTCTTCCATTCTTTGAAATACAAAGTATGTATGTTGATAGTTGAAAAAACCCTCTACTTTTTCTTTGGAAAGCTTGCTGATTTGAGAGAAAAGATTTTGATACTCTCTGCTAGTGGGAGCTCTCTCTTGTGTATGAAACTGCCATTTTCTAAATAAGCTCATTAAATTTTTGGATAGGCTTCCATCTACTCCTTTTTCTCTGAATTTTTTCTCTATTTGAGATAGATCAAAAGAATAGTGCAGAAAGATTTTCTTCACTGAAAGAAACAACTGATTTTCTAGTGATTCATAAGATTGAAGATCTCTATCATAAAGAAGGAAGAGACAAGAGAGCTTTTCTGTAGCTCGAATGTGGACGATGGCCCTTTCAACGATAGTTTTTCCTCTTGCACTCAGTTTAGAAGATGTTTCTTTCAGAGAGCTTATTAATTTTCTTTTTTCGGAAGAGTCATAAGAAGCAAATCTACGAAAAAACCGGTTCCTCTCTTGCACCAGTTTATCTAAGGCAAAATGGTTACTTCTTTGTGGCAGTAGCTGTTGTAATCTATTTTTATCTATACCTTGCAAAGCTTTTTGGAGTGTATTAACACTCTCTTTAGATGGCTTAGTTAGATTCTCTTCTCGTTCCAATGTCCATAATTCAAACTGCATCTCTACATAGCTCTTGGCATCAGCTGAGATGTTTAAAGCCTGGATCCACCCTTTAATTTCTTTAAGGTCAAAATCTGCCGCAAGGAAAATCGTCCGAGAATGGGAAAAAAGAGCATTCTCCTCTTTCCCTAAGTCTGATTTTTGGTAATGGGAATAGGCTTTTGCTAAAGAGTGAATATAAGGGGCCTCTTCTGGGAAAAGGGTAGTAAGAACTACTAGCTCACTTTCTTGTAAGATTTCATCGAAAAGAAGAGGAAATGAGGAAGGGTCTTCTGTAGCTCGAATGTAGGCGATGGATATCTTCAATTTTTTCTTGCCATATGAAGTAAAACCGTCACTCAGTTCTTTCAGCACCTCTCCATCTAAAGATTTCCATTTTTCGTTGTAATCGTGGGATTCCTGAAGAGTAGGAAGTGGTAAATCTTCCTTTCTTTTTACAGCCCAGCTATCAACTTGTTCTTCCAGATAGAATTTTTCATCATCTGAGATCTCAAGAGTTTGTATGATTTTTTTAGTCTCTTCGGTGTCAAAATCTGCACTTAGAAACAGTCCTTTCAAATAGGATAAAAGAGTGGATTCTTCATGATCAAAATAGGAATATAATGCTTCTAAGGAGCTTCTTAGCGCCTTTTTCTCTGGTAAAGTATAGGGGCAAATCTTGTGAAAGAACTGATTGCGTGGGGAGAGTAATTTCCTGAAAGCGGGATTATTTTCTCTGCGGGTAGCTAATCTTTCTAATTGAGCAGGCTTAAATGTTTGTAAAGCTTTTCTAAGAGCATTGGACTTTCCTTCCGAGGGTTTGGGTAGATTTTCTTCCTTTTCTAATGTCCATAATTCTATCTGCTCTCCTAAATAGGCTGTAGCAGCAGTTGAACTCTGGGAGGTTTGGATCCATTCTTTTACCTCTTTGTGATCAAAGTCTGCTTCTAAAAAAATGGTACGAGCACTAGAAAAAAAGGTGCTCTCCTCTTTAGCAAAGTCCGATTCCTCATATTCTGAAAGAGCCAGATCTAAAGAATCGATGAAAGGATCGATAAAAGCAAAAGCTTCTTGCAAAATAAGAGAAGGTTCTCTCATCGTAGCGATCAATTTGGCAATTTTATGTCGATGAAGCCAAGAATGAGATTCTTTCAAATACTTTATAACCAGTTCTTTTTGTTTTGCATTCAATTGAGTTAGACAGACTAAAAGCCTGTTTTTATAGACTACAATCCGATGGAAGAGTCCATTTGCCTCAACTCTATCTGTTAATGTCTCTACTTTCTTCAGGTCAAGTTCTTCCACTACGCCAATTATCTGATCAAGTTGGCTGGCCGATGGAGCTGGCAGATTATCTTTTTTTTCCAAGTTCCAATCATCCACTAGAGCGCAAATATATTTTTTTGCAGAATCAGAAGCTGAGATGTTCTCTATATAGTTTTTTACATTTTCCGGAGAAAAATCTGCCTCAAGAAGTTTCTTTTTGAAATGGGAGAAAAGGGTTATTTCCTCTTTTCTAAGGTCTGATTTTTCATATTTCGAATAGGCGTTGTCTAAGAGATTGATAAAATTAACTACCTCTGGAAAAGCAGCAACAGTTGCAGCTGATGCAGTCTCGGTTTTATGTTTTAGCTCTTCCCAAGATTGTAGTTCTGCCACTATCTCTTCAAATGATTTTCTTTGTAGTTCTCTGGTAACTTCTTTACCAAAAGCCTTTTTCGCATTAGAGATCTTCAGCAAGAGGCTTCTATCAAGTAAAGCTAGTTTGGAGGCAAAGAGTTTGGAGATTTCTCTTGTCAATCTTGCATAATCGGGAAGTTCTCTTATCCTACGCTCTTTCTTCCACGTATGTAGCCATTGCACCTCTCGCTCAGATAAGGATTGATTAGATTTACCCAATTCCTCTTGTAGCATTGCAATATCAAATTCTGCTCCCTTGAATATCTCTTCTATTTCTTTCCAAATTTTATTTTTTTGCATCAGGCGTTCTATATAGGGATCAATGGTATTACTAAAAGATAGTGCAGCAGAACGCAAAGAATTAGGAGCAGACATATAGATTCCTCCAAGGGATTTTTAGGCA
>CAYPKB010000051.1:0-2814 GCA_964411185.1 uncultured bacterium | reverse complement strand
AAAGGTTATTGTCAGTTACCATTTATTGGCTATTCTTTTTTCTGTGCTGAAGAATGGTGGTTTTCTCTTGAAAAAAACTCATTATCCAATCATTGGGTCGCAACCTAATGAATTATTGCATTTCGTTAGGCTGTAACCAAATCCTTACTATCTATTAGAGCGAATGAGGCTTTAGATGTTAGCCTTTTTCTGCTCTACGGAAGAGATGATGAGTTTCACAACTTCTTCTATGAAGGGGGTGCTAACTGAGCAGTAGAGATGGACAGGTTTATTCGACTCTAAAAAATAGAGCCTGTTTGATTGTAATTCTTTTTCTGTTTGAGTAGCTCTTACAAAAATAATATTGGTTTTGAGCCTTGTGGAAAATGCTACATCAATATCTCCGTCGACAATCACCACATCTGCTGTTTCATCTTTCAATTTGTATTGTATTCCGGGTCGAAAGATAGAGATTTTTTCGTAGGTAGGAGAGCTTTTGGTTATACAACTTGTCGTTTCTCTGGACGCTAAAGAAGATCTTAGAATTTTCATGGCCAAGGAAAGCCCTTTTTTACGAGTTTCTCTCATGCCTTGGATAGTGGAGATAGTAAATTTTTCTGATTGGAAATGAGAGACTTGAAGAGAGCTACATTGGACAAATACAATCCCTCTTTCTATCAAAAAGAGTTTTCCTATCGAGATAATCTTTTTCGTTACAAAAGCAGTTTGACCATTCATATAGATGGAAACCTCACTATCTTCCGGAATGAGAAGAATCGATTTACTATTGAACTCACTAGCAAAAAAAGATTGTGTATTGGGTGCTGATACTACTATCTGGTCTGTAGATGAATGGATACTAGGTAATGACATAGAAATCTCTCAGGTAAAAAAAAGTAGATATAATGCTTAAGCAAGAGTTTGAAGAGAAGAAAAATGTATGGACTCATTTAGTAGCAAATAGATTATAGGTAGGAATCGCCGGAAGCATCCTTTTAGGAAGAGTTCTAGCTTTTTCTCGCAGGAGTAGTTCGGTAGCTCTTTTTTTTACTTTGTCACTACATTCTTGCGAGCTAATGGGTATTTCTTGCGAGCTAATGGGTATTTCTATAAGTTTCCAATGTGAAAGTAGATAGGTTACCCAATCCACTTCTTCTGCCTCTTCTCGTTTTTTCTCCAGGGTTTCTTCCTGATTTTTTATGACAGTGAGATAAAGAGAGCCTAAAGTAACACGGAAAGCTTGCTTTTCTGCTTCCGAAAGATAAGGATCTAGTTTGTAGGAGGTGAAAAGATCTACAAATGGCTTTTTTTTCTCTTCAAACTGGACTTTAAGCTTTTCAATCAGCTTTTCTTTGATTCTACCTTTCGTAGTTTGAATAAAATGAAAAATAAGTTCTGCCTGACCATGGCTTATGCTTGTTGTAATCCCTCTTTCTAATAACTCAGCAGATAGATCTAAGGGGCCCTTTTTTTGAAAGAGGATAACACTTTCCTTGCTCCCATTTTCACAAGCGAGGGTAAAAGATGACGCTAGCTCTTCTGAGGGGATCTCATTTATTCTCGGATGACTAAAGAGGGCTTTTACTACTTCTTTTTTATCGTGAGTACAAGCTTTTTTAAGCAAAACGGCTAGTGCATTTCCATTTACAAACGCAAAGGAAGAGTGTTGCAATAATTTCATTGCAAGTGAGAAATACCCTTTTGATACGACTGTCTGAAAAAGAGATATTAAATCGCGAAAATCTAGTTCTGTCCATAAGGGGTCATTCATAAATCTATCTGTGATAACCTTTTCTTCATTATGACGGGCCATAAGGAACAATAATTTTTTCTTCGAGGAGATAGATATCGTCTTCCAAAAAGTTTCATCGGATATGCATGCACTCCAAAGAGAGGTCTCTTCCTCAGAGGTCTGTTTCTTTGAGATAGCAACAGAAATACCCAGAAAATATGAGTTAAAATGGATTTCGAAATTGTCTTTATCGATAGTTAAGAAATAACGCAAAATTTCTAAAGAACCTGATTGAAAAATAGAAGCAATGAGAGAAGAAATATCACAGGTTCTATCTTGTATAAGCTCCTGAATCAAAAGCTTGCTGCAAGGGAAGTTTTGACTCTCGATCACTATTGATAGGGCGATTTGTTTAGAAAAAGAGTTTAAACAATTTTTCGCATTGGGCTTTGTTAATAGGCATTGTATAATTTCTAGATGCTCATTTTGAGCTGCTGCAAGGAAAGCCGTATTAATGGTAAAGGAAGAAGGTGGTTCTGCAAGATAGGGGTCTAAAAACATCTCTACAAGATGTAAATGGTTGTTTCCAGCAGCGTCGTATAGTGCATTATTAGATAGCTCAGGATTTCCCTGAATAGATAGAGACCGCAAAGAGGGAAGAGAGGCTAACTGTGTAAGTGGAAGTTGTTCAATATGATTTTTTGTTAGATCAATGGCTCTTAGGTTTTTTAACTTACCGATGGAAATAGGTAATTCACTGAGATTTGCTTCTACTAAGCGGAGTTCTTCCAAAAAGGATAGTTTTGAGAGTTTTTCTAGGAGATCCTCCACTTCGATAGGTGAGGATCCGAAGGTGAAAGATCGAAGGTGAGTGAGTTTTTCTATATCAGAAGGTAAAGTGGTGATGGAGGTATGTAAGATAACAAGATTTTGAAGAGAGGTAAGGGATAGTATAGCCTCTGGTAGTTTTGTGATTCTTTTAGATCCTCCAAAAAAGAGAGTATCCAATTTTGTAAAAGATTGTATCCAATCAGGCAATATGGAGTCTGTAGCAGCCTCTTGAGGAAGGGAAGGAGCAAAATGGAGTGCTTTTAATTGTGTGA
>CAYPKB010000050.1:1018-8809 GCA_964411185.1 uncultured bacterium | reverse complement strand
GCCGTAGTGGGAAAAGGCCCAATGCCAAGAACAGAAGTTACAAAAAAACTTTGGAAATATATCAAGTCACATGATTTGCAAGACCCCAAGAACAAAAGAAATATTGTTCCGGATGAAAAGCTCGCAAAGGTTTTCGGAGGAAACAAGAAAGTGAACATGTTTGAAATGACAAAGCTTGTAAACAAACATCTTTCGTAAAAAAATCTTTATAAGAGGTAGCTCATTGCCTTCTCTTGCAGACGCTACCTCTTTTCCTGTATCATAGTTCCATCATCCAATAGAAAAACTTTTTTTAGACATTTATGACATACAGATATGCGCTGCTTATCTCTTATGATGGAACAGATTTTCACGGCTGGCAAAAGCAGAAAAAAGTACCTACTGTACAAGAAAAAATTGAAAAAGCTCTTTCCATTGTGTTGAGGCAACCAATCTCTATTATCGGTTCTTCCAGAACAGATACAGGAGTCCATGCGCTAGGCCAAGTCGCCCACTTTGATCTTGTAGAGCCTATACGCAACCGGAAATCGCTCTTATTGTCCCTGAGAGGGCTTCTACCTAGATCTATTACCATATCAGCCATTGAAGAGGTTCCTTCCTCTTTCCATGCCCGTTTTTCCGCTGTAAGAAAGAAATACCATTATTTTATCAATAGTGCCTTTCTACAAGATCCTTTCTCCAGACACTTTAGTTATAAAGCCAAAAGAAAGCTTAACCTGGAGCGCATGCTCGAAGGAGCATCCTATTTCTTGGGAGAACATGATTTCACCGCTTTTGCCAATGACTCTACGCAAGGAGCTGCAAAAAATAAGCCGATAAAGACCATCTACCGCCTAGATATAATAGAAAAAGAGGAGGGTTATCTCTGTCTTTTCGAAGCGGATGGTTTTTTATATAAGATGGTGCGCAATATCATGGGAACGCTTTTGGCTTACGAAGAGGGTAAGGTCCAGAATATAACTGAATTACTGGAAAGCAGAGACCGTAAGAAAATACCGGCCCCAGCACCCGCCCATGCTCTTTTTTTGATGAAAATCACCTATCCGAAAGAGTTTTCCCTATTTCAAGCTCATCAAAAGAAGGAGCATGAATCACTGACGGACCCAGAATGGCATCCAAGTGAGGATAGTTCCATGGACAAATCAACACCGGTGTTGCAGAAGTTCCCATAAGAGCTTTCAACCCTCTCATGCTATCTTCAAATCCAATAATTCTATCTCCGCTCTTTCCGTACAATGATATGGCCTGCAAATAGCATTCAGGATTTGGTTTAGGCTGATGATAATCTTCTCGAGTAATCCAATGAGGTATTGTTTGTAAAATGGGATGTTGTGATCGAATCGCCTCGATTTGAATAAGAGGAGAATGAGTAACTACACATCGTTTCTTACCTTTTTTCTCTAAAAGTGAAAGTAGAAGATCTACACCCGGCATAAGAGAGATTTTTCCATGGTCTAACAGATCTTGATACTCTTTTTTCTTTTCCCTATAGAGAATCTCCCATTCTGGAATCTCTATTTTTCTTTCAAGAAATTCTAGTGTAATTGCCTCTTGTAAAGCCGTTCCATCTTTGTGGGCTATAGATAGAAAGGTAGAAAGGTCCCAGGACAATTGAACTCCCCTATGTTCACACATATTGAGGTAAGCTTGATAATGAAGGGGTTCACTATCAACCAACAGACCATCACAGTCGAAAAGAAAAAGGTCAAAGTAATCTATCCATTGCATAGGAAGACAAGGATAACAAAGAAAAAAAAGAAAATCTAATGGAAATCGAATGAAAAATCATTCACGGGAAGAAGCTATTTTTTATACCAAATGTTTCCTAAATCTGAACTCAACCAAGATTCAATTCCGGCAAAACCCAAAGAATGAATCAATTCTGCATCATATTGCCTACCAGACTCATTCTGTAAATCTATTACCTCTGGATGAAAAGATATGACCCATCCATGATCATCAAAGGAAACAAAGTGGTGTGAATCTGTCTTATTGGATTCTATTCTTTGCAAAAGATGATTCCGCAGCTCATGCCAGACATCCATGAAAGAAAAATTTCTAGGATCTAGGTTTCCTATATTTTTTGAAAATTGTTCTAAAGAATGGTTCTTATGAATTTTTTTTCTTAGAAAACGATGGAGCAATGTTGCAAATTTTTGTTCTAGAGGAAGCTCCATCTCTGCCGCCTTTACAGCTACTGAAGGATTATTCCCTGAATACCAAAGAAATCGCAATGATTGAGTAAAGTAATACGCCAAAGCCTGTTCTTTTCCAGGTAGAAACTTCTCCAAAACTCCTCGATTATAAACACTTTTATCAGGGCGGTACATTCTTCCGGAAAAAGATTTCTGATATATGCTGTAGCCATTTCGTGCTACATCAACAACCTTTTCAGCTGCCCTAAAAAGCTCTTTGTTTTCTTTGAAGATCTCAGCTAGGTGATATTGCAAGAGCTGCTCTTTTTTCATAAATTTAGGATTCCAAGGGTTTTCCGGAGATAAACTCATAGCTCGACAAAGCTCTTGATAAACAGGATAGAGCTTATGATCTTCATCAATGACTTCATTGTCAGTATCTACACCTGTTGCGAGCAACATAAGCATAAATAATCCCATTTGGTAGGTGAAATAAGTTCCGCTATCAGTAACGAGTCCAGCAGGCAGGTCAGGGACTATTGCAACCTTCTCAAACCCGAGAATTTTCTTTGCTACCATTTCAATACGAAAGCTAGGATTTTGAGGGATAGAATACTTTGTATATTCGTCGGCGGTTATTTTTGTATGATCGATAACAACACTATTATCTTTGGTTACTTCGATCCAGGAAAGCCCCTCAATAGATTCGAAGCTATGTAATTTCCTATTATAGATCAAAAAACCTTTCTCTTTGTCAAATACAAGAGGAAGATGAAGATGTAATTGACTCTCATCTAATAGATCACCTAACCCTACAGATAAACAGCTTGATATGGGAAGACGAGTTGTTTTTAATTTTTCAATATCGATAAGAGTAAATGGAGCCTTTTCAAAATCAATTAAACCAGTTATCCCAGAGAAAAAAGGCTTTCCCTTTTCATCGTAGAAATGAGGAGAGATGATGCTTTCTTGAGCCCCTCGGAAAAATTGAGCTAGATGGGGATAATTGTCCGCATCTAGTGCCGCTCTCATTGCCACATGCCAAGGTTGTAAAAAGGATTGATTTTCACCTAGCCATTCTCTACGAGAAAAGCTTTCCATTTGAGAAAGATCAAACTTGTGATTTTCTAATTTTCGAAGCCTACCGTAATTCACAAAGGAAGTGAGATGGCAACATTCATTGTATTGCTGTGAAAAGAAATAGGTAGGGACTTTCTCTACTTTTCTATTTTTGCTGGAGGGTAGAAAAAAAAAGAGTTTTGCAAAAAAATTACTCAATATTTGAAAGGCTCTTGCCGCAACATTCCTAATAGTTTCTATTTTTGAACTATCGGTTTGGTGACTGACATGAACCCTAACTGAACTCTTTTCTATCCTCATAATGAAGATATTTTAAAATAATAAACAAATTAAAAACATTTATTAAAATAAACTTTATTATAATAAAGTTTTTGTTATTTTATATTAAAATTTTTATTATATATACATATCTATTCGATTCAACATTTCTAGGAAAAGAAATTTGACTTCTAACCTACTTATAGTTAGATAAAAATTGATGAGATACTCGATTAATTATCTATATTATGGGACTCTTTTTGTCCTCTTTTCTTTTTTATATTCCTTGAATCTCTATCTGACACATTTTTACTCTGAATATCATCCCCTATTTTTTTTCTTAGGGATTGGTCAGATGGCCATTGAAGTTACCTTACTTGTTTTTCTTGGAGCTTGGATCTTCCAAAAATGGGGAAGAAAAGGAGAGTTAATTTTTGTAGCTCTCTCTTCTTTTGTCTTCATTTTCCATTTGATCGATATCATCCTTCTTAGAACAATGTCGCTTTCTGTGAAAGGGACGGTAAGCTTCATTATGGAAGAAGATTTCCATAGTTTTATGGAGCTATTACTGGCTTCTAACATCCCTCTATGGGTATGGATCTCTCTTGTTGTTGCCATCTCTTTAGTTCCTTTAGCCGCTGTTACCTTCTATAAGCTGACAGCCACTCTCTGCCAAAAAAAAATATGGGCTTGGGAACCGAAACGATTATTAGAACCGCTATTCTACTTGGGATGTGGTTTTTTTCTTTGGGATTACTCTCTCTCCTTTTATATACAAGGAGAAGCTTACCCTTTTTTAGAAAAATATCTCTCATGGAACCATACTTTTGTGCAGCCAAAGCAGACAGTATTGACCTTTGTACGCCCTGTCAGAGGTAGACATTTCCAACAGGAAGAAGATCTGCATCACTCCTCTCTTACTCCTGCTTCTAAACCTAATATCTATCTTTTTATTGTAGAAAGTTTACGAGAAGATTTTATTACCCCCGAGACAGCCCCTCATCTCTGTGCCTTTCGAGAGGAAAACATACATCTGCCATTAGCTACCTCTTCCGCTAATGGAACTCAGCTATCATGGTTTTCCATTTTCTTCTCCGATTACCCCTATTTATGGGCGGAATATCGAAGAAAATGGACAAAAGGATCTCCTGCTATCCATTTCCTGAAAAAAATGGGATATGAGACACATCTGTTTTCCTCTTCGGGTTTGGTCTACTATCACATGGACAATCTCCTCTTTGGAAAAGACCATTCACTTATCGATAACTACCAATATGTCTTTCATCAATACCCAGTTGAGGCCCACGAGACTGATAAACAAACCTTAGATCTTTTCGAAAAGCAGGTAGAAGGAAAAGATGGGAATCTTTCTATATTTTTCTGGGATTCCACTCACTTTGACTATAGTTGGCCTAAAAAAGGCCCTCCCAAATTTACTCCCGTCGCAACAGATATCGATTATGTAATGCCTGTACGCGGAGAGGTCAATCTCTCTTTACTGCAGAATAATTATAAAAATGCCATTTTCTACATAGATCAGCTTTTTGGTAGATTTGTAGACCATTTGAAAAAGAAAGGGATGTGGGAAAATGCGATTGTGATTTTCTGCGCGGATCATGGAGAGGAGTTTGGAGAACATGGGATGGTTTTTCATGCATCTCATCTGGTGAAAGAACAAACGCATATCCCTCTATATTGCAAGTTTCCCGGAACAGGCCCTTTTAAAGATCCCTCTCTTCTTTTCTCTCATATGGATATCTTTCCCTCAATTTTCGATTATCTCTGCCCCAATTATCGTGAAGATATTTTTGCTGGACAATCCATATTCCGAGAACGCAAATGGCCCTATACCTTTTGTGCTAGATTCAATGGAGGTAATGCGCCTTATGAATTTTTTCTCTATAACGGGAAGATGAAACTATTAGGAAGATTTACAGAGAAGAAAAGAATACTTTTTTCTAAAGGTATAGAGATATTGAAGGTATCCAACACCGATGACCTTCCCCAAAAAATAACCCCCTCTGTGATAGATCACTTCAGAGGAGGATTTGCAGAAATTTTTTCTCAAGACCCAATCATCATAAAAGAGGCGGGCTTACGCCCCACCTCCCATTGCTCTATTATGAGTGCTCAGCAGGGAGCGGAATAGAGGCAATTCTTCGGAAATCATTCACGATAGCTTGCGCTGTGGCTGGGTTTTCCATGATATAATCATTTAAAAACTCTTCAGCCCAATGACGCATCTCACCAAAGGTGACATTTTCTTCGTTTTGATAGTTCCTTAATTTTGCGATCAGTTCTTTTATGAGCAATATACCATCTTGGAGCGGTTCAATTTGATCCTGATAGGTAGCTTGGATATATTGCTGAAGATTTTCTATCGTAGTTTTGAACTTGGAGTTATCCATAGTCAATTGATAGTTCTCTTCTTCTTTATCCTTTTTCGCCTGCTCATATTTTTTTCCTGCAGCTTTATATTCAGCTGAAAGATTGCTCACTCCTCCATTGCATAACTCGTCCACGCAAGGACTTTTTGCATCGATAGGAGTTCCATCTGGATTTTTCAATCCATATTTCTTGATCAACCAAGCCCAGTGGTCTTCTCTGTTAGCAACAGAAGCGTGACCATAGTCAATCATCACCTGTTCTTGGCGACCGAGCCAGTAATCTCTATTTTTGATATCATAGATGATCTCTGTCTTGTTTTTCTTAGCTTGTACCTTATTTCGCTCAATGAGACCCTTATTTTTCTCTATTTTGCTTTCCCATTGATCGATGCTTTTTTGGTACTTTTGAACCTGTTGAACCTCTTGCTGAATCACTGATTCTGCATCCTGTATCAAAGATTCAATTAAATTGGCTGTGCTGTTCAATCTTTCTGAATTGATCGGCAAACTTGCCTCTGGATCAAAAAGGTGTACTTGCGGCACTTCGCCTAATTTATAAGTTTGCTCATCAATAGATGCCTCTAGCTCTGCAATCTCTTCTTGCAGAGTCTTTTCTTGAGGATGACCCTCAGAGATAGTTTTTTTCTCTATCTGCTCTCCTGTCATTCCAGGTGCTTCATGCATGTCAGACATATTTCCTCCTAACCAACTTGTATTTGCTTTGCTGTTCGAGAGATTTTCTCCCGCCCCCTAGGCTCAGCATAACAAAAATATTTTTTATTGCAAAATAAATTAAATTAATTTTTCGAATTAGTTTGATTTTTGTTTGATTTCACTAAACAAAAAATAAAAAAACCAAATCGTTTATTTAACAAAAAAATTATATAAAAAGTTACTTTCTATGGGACCTTTCGATCGACCTGAAGAAGGAGGAAGGACCTATTTTAGAAGGCTGGGTCCTTCGAGAGCTCAAAGCTATCTATCACTATTATCAGTTAGAGTATGAATTCTTTGTCTGGAAAAAAGCAGATAAAATAGGAGAAAACGATCTGAATCCCTCCTGGCATTCCAATCAGATTACCAGGAGCTAAGTCTTATATCCTATATGGAGGTACCCAGCAGCTGTCCCTTTCGTTCATTTTTTAGAATCTCTACCAGACTGATTCTAAAACGGTTTAGCCTTATCTAGGCAGAGACTCTAGCATCTTCCGAGTGGCAACATATCCACAAGAGTCAGATGTAGAGATTTTTGTTTTTCCTTCTAGAGCAGTCTCTCCCCAATATTCTTTGAACTTCTCTTCTGTAAAAGAAAAAAGAGCGTCCCTTTTATATATATCTTCTCGGATGATTGCTTCCGGATCCCCAGCGCATAGCCGACAATGAAAGCGAATTTCCAAAATAAAAACGATATACTTATAAATCCAAGTACTTTGTAAAGCAGAATCACTATCAAGGTAGAGTTGTTCTACCCTTCCCCACAACTGATCCGCTTGTAGCCTATCCTTTATCGAGGGATCCTTTTGGCTAAATACTGGAGAGTTTAAAAAAAGAGCAGCTATGGTATTGATCTGGACGGTTCCTTCAAAGCCCTTCACAGAGACGACTCTTCTTCCACTCCAGGATATGGATACTTGAGCCTTTTCTACTATTTGATTCAATTGTTCTACCGCAACATCAGATGAAATAGATTCGATTTTTTCTGTAATCAGCATGAGCTCTCCTCCCAAAGGTTCAAAACGAGAAGGAGAATATAAAGAATACATTAATATAAAAGGAAAAGAAAAAAAATGTAGTGTAAACTAATCTTTTGTTGGAATGGGTTTTTTAGCGAAAAACTCGAAACAAATAGAATAGGATAGACAGATCTCTTGGCGCTCCTGCTCATCTAAGATACGAAATCCTGAGCGGGTTACAATTTCTCTTGCATAATC
>CAYPKB010000050.1:0-1008 GCA_964411185.1 uncultured bacterium | reverse complement strand
ATAATCTTTACTAGGATAAAAATGAGCTCCTAGCTTTTCCATTCCTTTTACGAGAGGAGTTCTTCCTCGTGGAGGAGTAAAAAAAATAGTTCCTACACATATCCCCCCAGGCTTCAAGGCCTGGAAAATTTTTGTCATTGTAGTTTTGAGCTTAGAGGGTTCAAGGTAAGGAATAGTATCCACGCAAACCACAGCATCTACTTTTTCAGGATAGTCTATAGTTGTAATACCTCCTCTGATAGTTTTTGCTGGACTTTTCCCATGTAAATCCTGCAGAAATAGCCCAGCTTGCCTTATCCGGAATGTTTCAATAGCTATTTCTACCTGATCGACCACCGTAACTTCGCACCCTTTTGTTACCAAAGGAATGGCATTAGACCCACTTCCACACCCAAGATCTAAAACAGAACCCTTAAAATTAGATAAAATTAAATATTTTGCCACATACTCAGACACAGAGGTACAAGAGATGACCATATCTTTTCTTGCTTCTGCCAAATTAGAAAATCCCATAACAGGACCCCTTTTTACAGCACGGGACGGAATCTCCTCTATTCTTTTCCAAAAGGCCTCATCCGATAGATCAGCAATTTTGTGCCATGCAGAAAAAAAGGATAATTTCTTTAGTACATAGATCGCTACTATCCCAACGGCAAAAAGAGAGGTAAGAACTTGTCCAGGCTGCATTTCATAGCCAAAGATAGAGGTAGTATGATCTGATTTACTCGGAAATAGAGAAGCTATAGAAGACATGATATCCCTTCAGCTGTCGAAAAAGCTGAGTTTCCAATGAATAATTGCCGATGACCGGACTCGAACCAGCACCCTATTGCTAGGAGCAGATTTTGAATCTGCCGCGTCTACCATTTCGCCACATCGGCAAACTATTGAAGAGGAAGGATAGCGAATTATGAGGAATAAATCTAGGCTATTTTTCCCAAGGATAGATGGGTGGATCTTGGTGCTTTGGATGGGTTTCAATGGGATATCTATCCTTGGAGGACCTAT
>CAYPKB010000049.1:5183-8943 GCA_964411185.1 uncultured bacterium | reverse complement strand
ATAATGTTTGGTAGCTAGATCAAGATCTACATTACATCTTTCTGCTATTTCTCTGGTTGCCTGCAGGGATTCAGGATAAAACGCAAACTTCTCTTCCATCTGCAAAGGTGAATGCAAATAGAAGGATCGGGAAGGCAAAATCGCACGTTTTGGATTAGGAACTCTAGCCTTTCTATTCCCCCTCGAATCTAACTCCCATATCTCACACGGTTGTCCTGATTGTACATTCATCAGTAACTCATGCGCTTTGTAATCTTCGGGAGAAAGATAGTATGCCTCGTTGGAGGCTACGCAAGAAATAGTATCTTTTTTGCCTACTTCTATTAATTTTTGGTTAAGAGTCTCTTGTTTCATCAAATGGTCTTGGAATTTTTGTACAATCCAAGGTTCTTCTACATTTTCGACTGGTTCATCTTTTTGTAATTGTAAATAGAGCCTATCTCCAAAGAGATTCTGTAACCACCTGATTTCTTGATCAAATTCCGACATCTCTGGTTGATTCGCTAGATAATAAAGGTAGCTTTGATGTCCTCCTGTAAGACAGATCAAACCTTCCTGTAACTCGGATAACAGCTCTTTATCAATTCTTGGAACATAATAAAACCCTTCCAAATACCCGATAGATGAAAGCTTGCACAGGTTGTGGTACCCCTTCTCGTTCATGGCTAAAAAAAGATAAGAAAAAGCGGCAGGAAGTCCCGGTTCTTTTTTCTTTTGCAAACGGCTACCAGGAGCGATCCATAGTTCACACCCTATGATCGGCTTGATCTTATTTTTTATAGCAGTTTTGTAAAAATCTACTGCTGAAAAAAGATTTCCTTTTTCAGCTAAAGCAATAGAGGGTAGCGACCACTCTTTAGCTGTAGCTACAAGATCAGCTACAGATATTGTAGATTCTAAAATGGAATATTGGGAGTGATTATGTAGAGGAATTGCCATGGAGGGTATTGTATAAAAAAAAAGAGAAAAACAAATCTTTTTTTCTGATTTGTTTTATTCTGCGGCAGCGACTTGAGGTTTTTCGTAGACTTTGACTGACCAAAGAGGTAGTAGCAACAAGACTGCCACGATGGCGCATGCGGAAAGAGCTAAATAGTATCCATCCCATCCAGCAACTTCCATGATTTTTCCTAATGGCCAACCTGCAGAGGCAGCACCAAGGTATGCAAAACATCCCGCAAAACCAGAAGCGGTAGCCACAGCCTTTTTATGAGAGAGTTCTGCTGCAGCCATTCCTATCAACATTTGGGGGCCGAATATAGCAAAGCCAATAAGGAACATGAAAAAAGAATCTAAGATGATAGAAGAGGAAGATTTCCAAAATCCAAATAAGACAAGAGCACAGAAAAGAGTGTATAGAACATTGATAGGATTTCGTTTTCCTTTAAAAACTTTATCTGATGCCCAGCCTGCACACAAACTGCCTACAAATCCGCCAATTTCAAACCAGGGCACACAAAACCCTGCAGCTACGGGCGTATAGCCCTTAGCTTCTACCAAATAGAGCAGACTCCAATCATTGACAGCGGTTCTCACTACGTAGACAAAAAAGTAAGAAACAGCCAGAACCCATATATATTTGTTCTTTAATACATAATCAAAAAGCATTTCCTTTACAGAAAGCTCCTTCTCCTGCTCAAGACCTTTAGATTGAAAATCATTTTTAAACTTTTCTATGGGTGGTAGCCCTAGAGAGGGAGGTGTATCTCTGAGGAGGAAAATAAGAAGAAAACCAACTAGAATACAGAGAACCCCGGGAACATACATAGCACTTCTCCATCCAAAATAATGAATGCAGTTCGTGGCTAGAATGGGTATAAGAGCCCCTCCCAGATTGTGTGATGTATTCCATAAGCTCCACCAGGTTCCCCGTTCAGACTGGGAATACCAATGCGTGAGCAGCTTGGCACAACCAGGCCAGCCCCAACCTTGAAACCATCCATTCAACCCCCAAAATACGACAAGGAAGATAAGAGACGAAGAGGCTCCAAAACAAATATTGAAAATACCAGTAAGGATCAGCCCTATAGACATGAAATATCTGGGATTGGACTTATCGCCCAGAATACCACTTAAAAATTTACTGATTCCATAGGAGATCGCTAGAACGCTTCCAATGATACCAAGTTCGCTTTTCCCATATCCCAAGCTATCACTGAGAGCCGGCATAGCGAAAGTGAAGCTTTTACGAGTGAAGTAATAAAAAGCATACCCAATATACATGCCTGCAAAGATGCGCCAGCGCCAATATCTATAATTTTTTTTAACCTCTGCAGCATCTCGAATAGTCTCTAATTTCTGGGCTGGTCTAAGAAAGGAAAAAAAAGATTTACTCTTAGGTGGCCTTGTGAGCGTCTCTTCCTGTGTATTCATAACTAAAAACGGTAAAAAAGATTCTCCCATTTTGTCAATCGAATTTTCAGGATTAGATTTTTTTATTTTGTTTTAAATGGTTAATTCAAATTATATGATTAATAAAGAACATTGTTTTAATACTTTTATTATTATGATAGATATTTACCCTCCAACTGGACCCGAAAAAGACCCATATTCTGAAATAAAAACTTCAGAAACAGAGAAAAAAAGAGAGAAAGAAAAATTTCAAACTGACTCTAATCAAAAAAAAAGCAACTCTCTTATGGGTTGGTCTCTAATTCAAGCTACAAAGAAAATAGTTACCAAAATCACAAGAAATAAAAATTCTTTTATGAGTCCATCCTCGTTTTCCAATGAGCTGGCTCTTCTTAATGATATTATGCATTTTTTTACACAACTCCAAAAGGAAGCTCTGGCTGATGATTTGGAGTCAGTCACAACTTTTACCCAAAATTGGAATCTTCTGATGGAAGCAATGAGCTCTCTAAAAAAAAGATCACCACCTTTCCTTACTCTTTTTGACTCTCTACAACATGCTATCAACGATTTCCAAGGCTCTGCTCACCATCCATTAGGATATTATTTGGTAGAGTTTCAAGAGAGTGAGTGGATTCCCTCCTCCTTAATTGAGCTATTGAATAGTTTGCATCATGACTATGAAAAGAATCCTCCATTGAGCCATTTGACAAAATGGCTGGGGGATTTAGAAGAGCTTATCAAACAAATGAAAAAGAGTTGATCCGACAGCGCTAGACATTTTGCTCCTTCTCGCCGTATAATTTTTAGCTAAAGGTTTAATGATGAAATTAAAAGCACCGAAAGGTCTTTTCGATATTCTGCCCTATGGACCAATAGATCCTTGGAAACAGAGTTATCTTTGGCAATATTTTGAAAAGGTAATGAGGGAAACCTGCCACATCTATGGTTTTCAAGAAGTGCGGTTCCCTATATTTGAACATGTTGATTTATTCCAAAGAGGTGTAGGACCTACTTCAGATATCGTTACGAAAGAGATGTACCTTTTTCAAGATAAGGCAGGAAGAGAACTAGCTCTACGTCCAGAAGGTACCTCTTCACTCATTCGTGCTTTTATAGAAAATCATTTATCAGAAGATCGAAAAGTCCATAAATTCTTTTATTATGGCCCTATGTTCCGATATGAAAGACCTCAAGCTGGCAGATATAGGCAACATCACCAGTTTGGTGTGGAAGCCATTGGAATCTCTTCTCCAGAGCAAGATGCTGAAGTGATAGATCTTCTATATCAATTTTATCAAAAATTGGGACTAAAAAATATCTCACTGCATATCAATTCAGTCGGAGATGTTGCATCAAGAGAGGCTTTCAAAGAGGCATTTCGCCTATACCTCAGGCCCTACCTTCA
>CAYPKB010000049.1:0-5173 GCA_964411185.1 uncultured bacterium | reverse complement strand
GTAAGGTACGATTTGAGAAAAATCCTCTTCGTATTCTTGATTCAAAAGATCCTAAAGATAAAGCCCTTTTGCAAGGAGCTCCTTCTATTCTATCTTTCCTAACTCCGCAAGCAAAAGATCACTTTTCTCATTTACTACGCATACTTGACGGACTGCGCATCCCCTATCTCATCAATGAAAAAATCGTTCGTGGTTTAGACTATTACCAAAAAACTGTCTTTGAGTTTACTTCAGAACAATTGGGATCTCAGAATGCTATTGGGGGAGGAGGTAGATACGATGGATTCATTTCCTCTCTTGGCGGACCTAATCTACCGGGTATTGGGTTTGGAGCAGGTATAGAGCGTATACTTATGACACTTCTCAATCAAAAAGCAGATATCCCAAACCCCGATTCTCCTTTCTGCTATTTTATTCCTTTAGGAAAAGAAGGCGAAAAGGCGCTATTTCTACCTACCCTCGAAGCAAGACATAGAGGCATCCCTGTTGAGATAGATTTGAGCGTAAAAAAAATCCATACTGCGCTTAGTCAGGCCAGCAAAGTAGGAGCCAACTACGCCATCATTGCAGGAGAGAGAGAGATAGAAGAAAATAGTGTCACTTGGAAAAATTTAGAAACAGGCGAAGAGGAAAAACACTCTTTCGATACGTTGTTAGATGATCTTACTAGAAAATGGCAAAATAATGAAAGAAAGTAGACGTACACACACCTGCGGAGAACTAAACCTATCTGATAAAGATACAACAGTTTGCCTTTCAGGATGGGTTCACAAAAGAAGAGATCATGGAGGTCTTATATTCATCGATCTAAGAGATCGGTATGGATTGACACAACTAGTTTTCGATCCAGCTATTTCTTCTGCATCCCATAAGCTTGCTGAATCCTTGCGAGCAGAATATGTAATTACTGTAGTAGGTAAGGTTAGATATCGGGGAGATGGATTGATCAACCCAAAGCTTTCTACAGGAGAAATCGAGATAGAGATAACAGAAGTCAGTTTGTTATCACAATCAAATGTCCCTCCCTTTCCCATAGCTGAAGATAAAGAGGTCAATGAAGATTTGCGTTTACGCTATAGATTCTTGGATATCCGAAAAGGAAAAATTGGAAAGAACTTGCAGATCCGCCACAAAACCATGCTAACTACAAGGAATTATCTCTCGGATAACCATTTCCTAGAAATTAACACTCCTATATTAGCGAAGACCACTCCTGAAGGAGCTAGGGATTATTTAGTACCCTCAAGGATATATCCAGGTTCTTTCTATGCTCTACCTCAGTCTCCTCAGATTTTTAAACAACTATTAATGATAGGAGGCATGGATCGCTATTTTCAAATCGCTCCCTGCTTTCGAGATGAAGATCTACGCGCAGACCGCCAACCTGAATTCTTCCAAATCGACTTAGAAATGAGTTTTTCCGACCAAAAGGAGCTATTTGCTCTCATAGAAGAACTGATGAGTCACATTTTTCAATCGGTGTTAGGTATCTCAATCCCCACCCCTTTTCCCATAATGAGTCATGCCACTGCCATGGATAAATATGGAACAGACAAACCAGATTTGCGCTTTGATCTTTCTTTTGTAGACATTGATGAGATCATAAAAAACTCTTCATTCAGCTTACTACACTCTGTGCAGTCTTATGGCGGTATCTGTAAGGCTATGGTTGTACCAGGTGGAGGAAAACTTTCCAGAAGAGAAATAGATGAACTTATCTCTTTTGTATCTCCTTTTGGATTGAAAGGTCTTGCTTGGATGAAAAAGCAAGACGGAAAATTGAGTTCCAATATTTGCAAATTTTTCACAGAAGAGCAGCTGTTACAATTGGATACGGAATTGGATGTGAATGATGGAGATTTGATTCTCATAGGAGCTGAAAAAAAAGAGATCCTTTTAAAAGCTTTAGATCATTTGAGAAGACATATCGCCAAAAAAATGAATCTTATTCCGCTTAATACCTATGCCTTTACATGGGTCACAGATTTTCCTCTTTTTGCATGGGATGAAGAGGAACAACAACTTGCCTCTGAATCACACCCCTTTACTTCTCCCCATCCTGATGACATCTATTTACTGGATGAGAAACCCCTAGAAGTTCGATCTCTTGCTTACGATTTAGTGCTTAATGGCTATGAGTTGGGGTCTGGATCCAAGCGAATCCATGAGAGTGAATTACAAAAGAGAGTCTTTTCTATTCTTCGTCTCAAAAAAGAACAAATAGACCAAAAATTTGGATTCTTTTTAGAAGCTTTGAAATATGGGACTCCCCCCCATTTAGGTATCGCTCTTGGTTTAGATAGGTTAATAATGATCCTGTCTCATACAGACAATATCCGAGAAGTCATTGCCTTTCCTAAAAATCAGAAAGCAGCAGATCTTATGATGCAAGCTCCATCCAAGGCAGATCCTGCGCTATTAAGAGAATTAGAAATTAACCATAAGAAAAAACGATGAAATTTCTTTTCCCTCTCTCGATAATTTTCTCTACTACCTTAGTAGCAAGTGAATCAGAAGATTTGTCTAAGAGCATGGGGCATATGATTCAAGAAAATTTAGAAGAATTGGGAATTGATTTAGATTTCGATTTGATCATCGAGGGTATGAAAGAAGCCAAAGAAGGAAAACATTCTCCTTATAATGAGGAGAAGTTGATGAGCGTGCTATCGGAATTACAAGAAAAACAATGGTTGCAAGAAGAGAAAAAAAATTTAGCGGAAGCAGAGTCTTTTCTTACAAAAAATCAAAATAGTCCATCCATCATCTCATTAGAAGATGGAGAAATACAATATACTATACTTCACTCTGGCAAAGGAGAAATCTTAAAAACTTATCACCGACCCTCCATGAAATATGTTTTGAAATATTTAGATGGAACAACTGTAGCTCATTCAGAAGAAGAGGAAGTAGTTGATTTGGATGAAGTGATTCCAGGTTTTAAGAGAGGAGTATTAGGTATGAAAGAAGGAGAAAAAAGAAAACTCTTCCTTCATCCAAAATGGAGCCAACAAGAGAGGTTATTGAGACCCAATGCTCTACTCATTATTGAAGTGGAATTAATCCAACTCAATCCTACTCCTTATAAAGAGCTTCCTGAAGAAATATCCTCACCTCTTTTTTGACTGCTATGGAAATTATACTCTACCAGCCTTTAATTCCTCAAAACACTGGAAATATTGCAAGAACCTGCGCCTTATTGGACGCAAAGCTAATTCTGTTAAGACCTTTGGGATTTCAAATAAATGACAAGACACTAAAGCGTGCCGGAATGGATTATTGGGGCGAGATTGATTGGGAAATCATAGATTCTCTCGAAGAGTATCTTCAAGAAACTAAGAAACATTTCTTTTTTTTCTCTAGCAAAGGAAAAAAATCTTTCATCAATACAAACATTCCTGAAAATTCCATTTTGATCTTTGGTAATGAACAATTTGGCCTGCCTAAACACTTTCATGAAAGATGGCAGGAACAATTCGTAAGAATTCCGATGAAACCTTCTCAAAGATGTTTCAATCTATCTAATTCTGTTGCCATTGCTCTTTTTGAAGCAAGAAGGCAACAGAATTTTTCTATTTTTTCTTAGAGAAAATTGCAGAAAACAGCGCAGTTATGCCTATTCCAACGATAGCAGCAGAAGCTATGGGGAGATGGATTACCATCTTTTTATTGTATAGGACAACATCTCCAGGTATACGCCCTATTATTTTGGGTATATCTAATTGGAAATGCATTCCTATTCCGATAGAAAGGAATGCAAAAAAGGTCCAAAAGAGAAATCGTTTAATAATCATCTAAACTAGTTGGCAGAGTCAATAAACTTCTTGATAGCATCAGCATCTCTAACTCCGACTAATCTATCAATTTCTTTCCCATCTTTGAATAAAATTAGAGTGGGTACCGAAGTTACTTGATATTGTGCTGCCAAATTTTGATCATTATCTATATCCAATTTCCCCACTTTGGCAGAACCAGCTGTATCTTTTGCAACTTGTTCTAAAATAGGGGTCATCATTCGGCATGGTCCGCACCATTCCGCAAAAAAATCGACTAAAGTTACTCCTTTAGAAATCTCATTGGTAAAATTATTTTCAGAAAGATGGACGATTTGTTCTGTCATTATTATCTCCTCTATTTAAGAAAAATAGTATCTTTTATCTCCTTATCTCGCAATCCCATATCTTGGGAGCAGCAATTCTTGTTAGAAGAAAAAAGGTTATTAAGCCTGACCTGTCTTGTGATCAATGAATCCTTTACTAACCTTAGCTGGATTTTTGCTTCCCAAATAGGAAAAAGTTTTGTCGTCATGTAACTCCACTTTAGGATTGGGATCAACTAGGATATACATTCTGGCAGGAGCCTGGCTACGATAATCCTTAGCACAACCCGTTGTTTCATATCTCATCTTACCATTAGAGTGAACAAAAAGTACTCCCCCTCCTGTTCTGTCGTTATATTTCCCGGGCAGAAACTTTTTTACACTTCTTTTTCCGGTGTATAAATATTCACTCTCTTTACTCTCAGAATAAGCCCACGTAGGAGTTTTGGAGTCTACTGAAGCTGCATGCGGGCGGTATTCTGAGCCGGATATACCGAAGCTTGATGTGGTTGTAACAAAGCTTCTAACAGGTAAATCTTCAATATAACTAGCTATTTTTTGTGAAGTGAAAGTAGAAAAGCAAAAAGGAGGAATAGTTACATCTCGAATACGCCCCTGACTACTGCACAATCTAACCTCTTCCATAAGATGGTTGCGTGCCATATAGTACTCTGTAAGAGGTGCTTCCTGGATCTTTTTTTTGAGCTCCTTTTCAATTAGTTTTTCATATTTTTTCCGTTCTTTTGCAATTCGTTCGATGATCTGATGAAAATCAATGATTTTTTGGTAATCCTTAGTTTTTTTCTTTCGTATGCAAATTTTTTCAATAGCATCTATGGTACTAGACATTAAAAAATAGGAGCTTTCTTTTTTCTCTAATAATTTTGAAAAAACCTTTAGAAATTTTGTAAGATCATTATTTTCTAATAGAGAGACTAAGAAGCTATTGAGAGCAACTTGCACCTTTCGATATTGAAAAAAACATTCATTTGCAATGTAGAAAGCAGCACCAAGATCTAAATGATTATGAACCTATCCTAATAAATTTTCTATCCACATGTAAATAATCCCTAGAAG